>CAIQXC010000880.1 GCA_903875675.1 Akkermansiaceae bacterium | reverse complement strand
TCCAACTCTATCCGCCCACCCGGCGGTTGCTGCTCGCATTTCAACATTTGTTTGGGCATTGCGCTTCCGCCCACAGCCGACAGTTAGGGAATCCGACTGGCTCGCTCCGTTGTCGAAAGTGAGGTTGAACACTGAGTTCTGAGTCTTCCCCGTGGCTCTTTTGAGGTCGAACACTGAGTTCTGAGCATTCGCGAATTAGCGCAATTTGCGCAGCAGCATTTTGAGGGCCTCGTCGGCCTCGGGCACGCGGAGCAGTTTGGTTGTGATGAAGTAGGCGGCGGCGGCGGCGGCGATGGTGATGGCGAGGGCGGCGCAACGCGGCAACAGTGAGAGATGGCCCGGGTCGCGCAGCAGGAAGTGGTTGGCGGTGAGGCATACACCGGCCAGCACGGCTCCGGCGAGCAGGAGTTTGGCGAGCATCCCTAGCAAATTTACCGTGTCCAGGCCGCCGGAGAATTTGCGCATCATGGCGAAGAGGATGAGGAAATTGAGGCAAGCGGTGATGCTGGTGGTCAGCGCCAGCGATTGGTGGCCCCAGTGGAGTTTGATGACGAACAGATAGTTGCAGGCGAGGTTTACGCCGAGCGCCATGAGGCTCACAAGCATTGGAAACCAGCGTTTGTCGATGGCGTAAAACGCCGGTTGCAACACCTTGAGCCAAGCATAAAACAACAGTCCGTAACCGTAAGCACGCAAGGCGATGGCCGTCTGCAGGCGGTCGTGGGCATCGAAGGCGCGCCGTTCATAGAGCAAACTCACCAGCGGCTCGGCTAGCAGAATGAGCCCGAGCGTGGATGGCAGCACCAGAAATGCCACCAGCCGCAGGCCTTTCGTCAGGGTCGGTTTAAAATCCGGGGAAATGCCGCCGATGGCCGCCCGCGAGAGTGCCGGCAGGGTGACCGTGGCGACCGCCACCCCAAACACACCGATGGGAAGTTGCATGAGACGGAACGCATAGTTGAGCCAACTCACCGCACCTTGGCACACGGAATAGGCGAACATCGAATTGACCACCACGTTGATTTGTACCACCGAGGCCGCGATGACCGCCGGGGCCATCAGACGGAGGATTTGGCGCACGCCCGGATCCCGCCAGTGGAAGTTGCTGGTGAAGTGATAGCCCGCTCGCCGCAACGCCGGAAACTGACACGTCAGCTGGGCCAGCCCTCCGATGACCACACCGATGGAAAATCCGATCAAGCTGCGCGGGCCCCAGGCCGGATCCATCCAATACCCGAAGGCCGCCCCGCCCGCCATCGAGCCCAGATTGAAGAAACACGACGCCAGCGCCGGCATGCCGAAGACGTTGCGGGCGTTGAGCATGCCCATGACGAGCGCTGCCAGTGATACTAACAGGATGAATGGATACATCACCCGAACCATTGTCACGGTGAGCGCCACTTCTTCCAGGTTGTAATCGCGGCGGGCCGCACCGCTGCGTGCCAGTGCTGTTAGTATATCCACCATCCACGGCGCGGTTAGAATGCCCAGCAGGGTGATGCCGCTCATGAATACTGCGGCGAGTGTCATCATTTTGTTAGCCAGGAGCCAGGCTGGTTCCTCGCCCTCGGCTTTGAGTTTTTTCGAGAAAGTGGTGACGAACGCCTGAGACAGGGCCCCTTCGGCGAAGAGATCGCGGAGCAGGTTGGGGACGCGGAAGGCGAGGTTGAAGCAATCCATCCAGCGGCTGCCACCAAACAACGAGGCAAAGAGCATTTCACGCGCCAGTCCCAGCACCCGGCTGGCCATGACCGCCGCGCTTACTTTCCCAGTGGCTTTTGCGGCACTCACCTGCGAAGCCGGATGGAGGTGGAGCGGCCGTGGGCATCGAGGCCTTCGATGCGGGCGAATTCCTCGATCACGGAGAGCGACTTGGCCACCGCCCGGGAATCCATTTTGACGATGCTGGTGCGGCGTTGGAATTGATCGGCGCGCAGGCCCGAATACGAGCGGCCGGCACCGCCGGTGGGCAGCGTGTGGCTCGGGCCTGCTAGAAAATCACCGACGGCCACCGGTGAGTGGTTGCCCAGATAGATTGCGCCGGCGCTACGGATTTGGGGCAGCCAGCGCTCTTCGTCGGCGGTGATGAGTGATAGGTGCTCGGGGGCGAATGTGTTGGCGATGGCCACGCCCTCGGCAAACGACTTGAGATGCAGCAAAAACGTTCCGCGCTTGAGGACCTCGCGGATGATCTTGGCCCGCGCCAAAGTGAGCACTTGCTTTTCAAGTTCCTTGACGACCTTGCCTAGCAGGGCTTTGGAATCCGTGGCAAAGCCCACCACGCTGTCGCCGCCGTGTTCGGCCTGTGCCAGCATGTCAGCGGCGATGAAGGCGGCGTTGCCCGTTTTGTCGGCAAGCACGAGCAATTCGCTGGGGCC
Source organism: Akkermansiaceae bacterium (assembly GCA_903875675.1). Lineage (GTDB taxonomy): Bacteria > Verrucomicrobiota > Verrucomicrobiia > Verrucomicrobiales > Akkermansiaceae > Luteolibacter. Next base: position 1,550 of record CAIQXC010000880.1, on the reverse strand, counting down.
GGGCAGCAGGTCGATGGACACCGCGCCGACGAGTTGGCGTTTGGCCTCGACGACGAAGCGGTTGCCGGGGCCGAAGATGCGGTCCACCGGACGGATCGTGCGGGTGCCGATGGCCATCGCGGCAATCCCCTGAGCTCCGCCCACCTTGATCGCCTCGGTGACTCCGGCGGCCTGCAACGCATAGAGCAGGGCGGGATTGACCGAGCCATCGGCCCCGCAAGGGGTGGCCGCGAGGATCTCCGGCACTCCAGCGGCCTGAGCAAAGCCGGCGGTCATCAGCGCGGTGGACACCAACGGGGCCGTGCCGCCGGGGACGTAAACCCCGACCCGCTCGAACGGAAAAAACCGCTCGCCGACGATGGCACCTTCCGCGTTGCGGGCCGACCAATCCCTGCGCAGGCTGCGCTTGGCGAAGGCGTGGATGTTCTTGAGGCTGCGGGCCACCGCTGTTTTGGTCGCTGCGCTCACCGCTTCCCCGGCCGCGGCAAACTCCGCCGCACTCACAAAGATTTCCTTGAGCTTGAGGTCGGCTCCGTCGAATCGTTTGGTGTAGGCGAGCAAGGCTTGGTCCCCCTTGGCCGCCACTTCCGCGATGATTTCGCTGACCAGATCTCGCACGCCTGGTTCGGGCAGGGCGCGGCGGTTCATGCGGCTGACGAATGCGGGATAGGCGGTATCTCGGTGGCTGAGGAGGATCATGGCGGAAGGAAGCGCGGAGCATGCACATGAAGACCGACCTCGCCAAGCGTGATCCACCAAGAAAATGACGGTGCCGGTTGACGACTGCGGCAATCTCGTGTACTGCGCTCGGACCTCTCCTATGATCCTCGAAATCGTCCAATACGGTCACCCCGTTCTCCGCCAGCGCTGCCGCAATGTCTCCGCGGTGGATGATTCGCTCGTCGAATTGGTCGGCAATATGCTCGATACCATGGTCGAGGCCCATGGCGTAGGTCTCGCCGCGCCGCAGGTGGGCGTGCCCATCCGCCTGGCAGTGGTGGACGTGGCGCATGATCCGGAATGCATTTCCTACCTGCGGGTCAATGGCGAGGACGCGGATTTGGAGTCTATCATGCCGCTGGTGTTCATCAATCCAGAGCTGCAATTCGGCCAACCCAAGGAATTCGGCGTCGAAGGCTGCCTGAGCATCCGCGAAATCCGTGCCGAGGTGCGCAGACCCATCGACGTCAAAGCCACCTTGCCCCAACTCGATGGCTCCGTGCTCGTGGTCGAGACCGACGGCCTGCTGGCCCGCGCCTTGCAACACGAAATCGATCACCTCAACGGCGTGCTTTTCGTCGATCGGCTCCCGGCTGTGGCCAAGGTGGCCATGCGCAACCGGCTGAAATTGCTCGCCGCAGAAAATTCCCAGGACTAAAATCCCTCGTACTTGCTTGAAAAATTGGCCGTTGTCGGTTTTTTTACCGGTTTCCGAAATAATTTTCGATTGGGTGTTTGACAGAGTCGGCGAAAATCGCCTTATTTCCTCTGCCCCTCACGTAACACAGAGCACGCATGAGCGAAAACGAAAATCAACCCCAGGCTCCGTC
>CAIQXC010000879.1 GCA_903875675.1 Akkermansiaceae bacterium | reverse complement strand
TCTTTGCCTCCGTACCATCACCAAGCTTAATGTCCCACAAGCCATTGAGATTCTGCCAGTCCTTGCGGACCATCTGTGGCCGCGGATACTCCGGCAGGGCGTGCTCCGGCGACACGTCCTTCGCCCAGCGCGTCTTCAATGGCCCGGCGGCAGGCTGCCAATCGGCCGCCGCTGCTGGTATAATCAGCGGAAGAGAGAACATGGCTGCAATAAGGAAATTCAGTTCGAAGGTGGATTGCTTGTTTCGTCTTGCTTTCATGATTATATGTTATTGATTCGTTAGATCCTTCAGTGAGGCTATTTAGCGGCTTCCAGCGGCACCTCGCAGAACGTTAGCGCTGCGATGCCATTCTTCCCGTAAAGCAGGGTCTTGGGATCCCATTTCTTGTCAGTTAGATATGTGATGGTCTTCGCGGTGACCGAAGCCGCCAACTTGAGTGTTAGCACGTTTCCGGAGACGCTGCCAGAGGTGATCTTGCCACCCTCACCGTCCAAATACAACTGACTGGCCACAGCGTCAATCCATGCCACTGGCTGGTCAAACTCCAACGCAATCTCGTCGTGCTTGGCGCTGGTATAGCTCGCGTGTTTCAGATCGGCCGCGCTAACCGGCTGGGCAAAGACCCTGCCGCAAGCATCCCTCTCCAAAAGAGGTGCCATGCGCAGGCCCATGACCTCGTAGTCAGATGTTTTAAAGTGGCAGTTGGCTCCGCTAGGGATGTCAAGCGTGGGCATGACTGTGAGGCTTGAATAGAGGCGTGCCAGGCCGCGCTGGACATCGCGCAGCTTGTCACTATGGCGGTTGCCACCCTGGGAGCAGGCGTTGGGCCAAATTTGGAAGATGTAGTAATTCCTGAGGTTAGGAAAATCCTGTTTCCATGCCGCAGTCAGATCCAGCCAGTACTGCTGGTACATTTCGCAGCCATAACAATTGTCCGGGCCGTCAAACCCTTGGTCGGCTTCGCCTTGGTGCCAGAGCACACCGCGAATACCATGGGTTAACTTCGCCGCAATCACCCGCTGCTTAAGATTGCTATAGATTGGCCGCTCTTTGTTGGCCGTTCTTGTGTGATCTGGCATGTGTTCATCAATGCGCGTGCCGCCCACAGCCCCGTTGAGAATGCAAATGGGAATCTTCTCATCCTCAACGAGTTTTTTGGCCATTGCCATGCCCCATGCACTGATGAAATAGATGCGGTCCGGAGAGGTGGGCGTGAGCCTCTCGACCACGGCGTTGCCCCAGCCTCCGGCAAGTGGGTCGCCACCGACCTCACCGTTGCCGCCGAAGGATCGGATCCAGGGACTGTTGGTGCGGGTCAGATCCTGCCGTTTGTCGGTGTTCTCGTAATTATAGCCAACCGCATTGGACTGGCCCTGGATCATGTAAGCATCTCCACAGACCAGATTATTGACTGTCTGCTGGGTTTTCTCGACATTGCCGGTCTTGGTGCCGAACTCGACCTTGTAGATGATAAGGCCCGGCTTGAGCTTGACCGTGAACGCATAACTCTTGTCAGCCTTGGGCTGCTGGATCTCGGTCTTGAGCGGCTTGCCGTCGGCATAGACCTTCAGGAAGACCGAGTCAGCATGGTCATCTAGGGATCCGTTGTAATACAGCGTGCCTTCGTTTTTGTCATCGCGGGCAAAGAACTGATTATCAACGGCTTTCTCATCCTTATCTGGCAGGCGCTGCACCCACAATTCTCTGGCAGGTTCCTTGACTGTGATCTGGATCGTCTGTGAGACGGGCGTTCCGCCATTCGTGGCGGTGGCGGTTACGGTCAGCTTACCACTGTTTTGGGAGCGTTTTAGGATCAGTTTTCCTGGGGTTTCCTCTTTGAGCAGCGCCATACCGGAAACCACCCACTTGCATTTCACATCAGCGGCCCCCTTGGTCTGCAATGCCTGAAGATTGGCAATCTGCGGCAGCACGTCGATGGTGTCTCGGCCATTCCACGTCGCGGGGGCCTGCAAGGTAAATACAGGATCGGGAATATCCTTCTTGATGGCAACGGGGATGTCCAATGTCTTTATCTGATCGCCAAAAACCGCCTTGAGTTGGAGGGTCAATGACGAGTCAGCCGCAACCCGGCCAGCATCCAACGTGTAGGAGAACCGGTCAACTGCGGCGACGGTTTCCTGAGCGCCCCGTTTGATGATCCAGTAGAGTTTCTGAGCTCCACCCGCCTTTGCGAGAACGGTAACACTCTTGCCTTCTAGCAGGCTAATTGATTTGACAGATACCACAAACTCGGTGCCTGCCTGCACCAGTGGACCAACCACGGTTTGCTGAGGTTTCTGATTTTCATACTGAAGCTTCACCCAATCGGCTGAGCGAGCGACCTTGGAGATACGCACCTCATCCATATCGCCTTTGAACACATAGCCGCTCCACCCTCCCATCCACATCTTTGCCGGACTCTTGATATCCAATGGATTATCTGCACTGGCCGAGCTACCCTCGAGACGGCCATTGACATATAGCCGGGAATCACCCTTCTGGCAGGTATGAATCACGTGTATCCACTCGTTCATCGGAATCTTGCTGGTGGCCGAAATGCCCGAACCGGATCCATAACAATCCATCGACATGTGCGGCGGCTTGCCCAGAATCATTTGCACGACAGCCTTGGGCTCGCCATTGCCCCAGCACACAATGCGGTCCCCCGATCTCTCGGCTTTGAACCATAGCTCGGTGGAATGCGGACTGGAACCAGTAGGAAAAGTGGTAATGCTATCGCCGCAATTGATGCCTTTGCCAGATTCAAAATGCCGGCCCTGCCCTATCACACCTGCTGCGGCCACGGTTCCCTGGTCCTTGCCTTCGAGATTTTGCGTCTCATCCTTGGCTGGGTCATCCAAGTGCCAAACGCTGACGTATCCGTTTGATTCATTGAACACAGCCTTGCCATTCGACTCAGTCTTGGCATCGGACTTGCCCCAAAACATGTCAATCTTTTGGTGCGCGTTGCCCTTGATCGTCGGGATGCGCAGCCAGATGATGGACCCGGTGGCATTCCACTCCTCAATCTGATAGGCCAGAGGCTTGCCCGCCGCAGCGAAGCGCAGATCCTCGCCCTTGGCCTGGGCCTGAGTAAAATCAAAGGCATCCTTGTCCAGCCTTAACAACAGCGGAAATCCTTCTTCCGTGGCTGTGGCTGGTAAATCAGCCCCTTCCGGGTTAGTTAGTATATAAAATGAGCCTGTGTGTTGCCAGCCCGGGTATTGGGCGAATCCCGCTTGAATTAGAGCGAGCAGGGTGAGCGCGATGGTTGCGATATACTCTTTCATGGGTAGGATCATCGATTCCTTATTTAGATTCAGCTGGTTTCACCGTGGCGGGCTTTGGTGGCACGAATGCCGGGGGCATGGTGGCATTCCAAGCATCCCACGCCTTGTTGAGATCAGCCACCATGTCCGGCCTCTGGCTAGCGAGATCATTCTGTTCAGCCGGGTCCTTGCCAAGTTCATACAACTCCGGTTGCTTCGGCTTGCCTTTGAATCGCACTGCCTTCCAATGGTCGCGAACGATTGCGCATTGGTCGTTGAGTTTCCAGAACAGGTCGCCATGTGGTGCGTCAGTCTTCTCACCCCGGAGGAATGGCAGCACATCCAACCCGTCCACGTCTTTTGGCGGCACCGTGCCGGCCATGGCGGCAAAGGTGGGCATGAAATCCAGAGAGCTAACTGGCTCGGAATACTCCATACCCGCAGGCAGCACACCGGGCCAGCGCCAAACGAACGGCACCCGTTGGCCGCCCTCGTAAATCCCCCATTTCCCACCGCGGAGGGGGCCATTGTTGCCACCTTGGGAGATCCAGCCACCGTTATCGGAGATATAGATGACAAGTGTTTTCCCATCAAGACCGCTTGCCTTTAACTTGGCCATGATGCGGCCAATTTGCTCATCCATCTCAGTGACCAAAGCGCAGAAGTTTCGCCGCTTGGCATCATTGACCGGCGAATTGGTGAAATTCGGATCTGTGACATCAGAAAACTTGTCCGCCACAATGTCTTTTCGAGCCCCTTCTAACGGCGTGTGGGCCGCATTGAATGCAACTTCCAAAAAGAACGGTTTGTCTGCATGGCGGTCTATGAAGGCACAGGCTTCTTCGGCGAACGCGACGGTGCTGCGCCGGGTCTCCTTCACCGGTTCCTCACCCCGGATCAGACTGGCTGGAGTGTAGCTCGTTTCATAACTATAAAAGCCGAAAAACTCCTGAAAACCGCGCCGCAACGGTGTGAATTCCTTGTTTTCGCCCACACCCAAATGCCACTTACCCACCAGACCCGTGGCGTACCCAGCGGCGCCAAGCACATCCGCCAATGTCTTCAGGCCGAGATCAAGCCCCATGTTCTTCGTTTCGGCCAGCCGGTTATTCTCCAAGCTATTGCGCTGCTGATATCTCCCCGTCAACATCGCCGCCCGCGACGGACTGCACAGCGCGGCTGTGACATAGCCGCTGGTGAAACGCATGCCTTCGGTCGCCAACTGATCGATGTTTGGCGTCTTGATCTGCTTCGAGCCGTAACATCCAATATCACCCCAACCAATATCGTCACCAATCATAAGTAATATATTTGGTTTAGCCGGTGGCGGAGCGGCGGCCTGGAGCGAACCCGCAAGCGCACTAGCGACAATGAAGCAGCAGCAGATGAATTTGGTAGTCATGATAATCGGTCTATGGCAGGGTTGAAACAAATGGATCATCCCCATGCTAAATTTATAAGGTAAGGATCCTATCTATGGATGAATTAGGTCATTTTCCCTCTGCGGGGCCTCGCTCGTAAGCGGCCTGACGCGATGTAATAGCGTGGATCTTGGCCACATCGAACTTGGGTTTTCGATCATAGTAGTAGAGGCCGTTCTTTTCCTGTTCGACGTCAGTCAACTGTGTATAACAGAATCCGAAGAGATGTGGGTTATCGAGCATGGCGTCGATCGTGCCTTGGTATCGGGCATAGAACTCGTCTAGGCTTTTTGGGCCCTCGCCATAACTCCAACCGCCTTCTGTGGACCAACCGACGCCTCCAATTTCACTCACCATGCACGGGATGACGCGCTCGGCCTTTGATGGCGCGGTGGTACTGTTACCCACTGGAGCCGACCCGTCTTGAACTGGGACGGCAAGTTGCTTCATCCAGCGATTGCGGAGGATTTCAGGCTTGCCTTCATAATCGTGGGCATCCATGACTTCCGGGTGCGGCAGCGTGTGTGTCCAGCCGCTTGTTTCTAACGCCGGCCGGGTCGGATCAATGGCTTTAGTTAGACTCCAAATCATCTTTGAGAGTTCACCTGCTCTTTTGTCTTGTTCATTGAATGGGCACCAACCGACGATAGCTGGATGATTGCGGTCGCGCAGCAGAACCTCAGTCCACTCATTGACATAAGCCGAGTAGGCCTCGGGTTTAAAATCGAAGCCCCAGTCAGGAAACTCGCCCCAAACCATGTATCCGAGCTTATCGGCCCAATACAAGAATCTCGGTTCAAACACCTTCTGATGGAGGCGGGCACCATTATAGCCGCAGGCCATCGACCTTGTGATATCATTTTTGAGTTCCTCATCTGAGGGAGCGGTCCACAGGCCATCCGGATAAAACCCCTGATCGAGGATCAGGCGTTGGAACACCGGCTTGCCGTTGATCAATATTTTTCGGCCGTCGATGGCGATTTTTCGCAAGCCGAAATAGCTATTGAGTTCATCGATCTTATCTTTGCCGCTGTAGAGAGTGAGCTTCAAGTCATACAGGAACGGAACGCCGGGTTCCCAGAGTTTCTTATCCTTGAGATTAAGCACCAGAGTGTTGAGCCACGGGCCTCTGCCACTGTCTGATCCGCTGAGTTTGCCGTCTGCGAACGCCTCCGCCGTGAGAGTTAGATCTGTGTCATTGCCGTTTATTTTTGCATCGATGAGCACCCGCGAGTTATCCGGATCGGGAATCACTGAGATATTTTCGAGGAATGATGTCCCTACGGCCTCCAGCCACACACTCTGCCAGATGCCGGTGGTTCGGGTGTAGATGCAACCACCACTGTCATCGGGTGATTGTTTGCCCCGCGGTTGAAGGCCGGACCACATGTCGTCGAGCACCTTGACGACAACTTCGTTAGGGCCGGTTTTGAGAGATTTGGTAATTTCGAAATTGAAGGCGGCGCTCTCGCCGATATGAGAGCCGGCGAGTTGGCCGTTGATATAGACCCAAGACTGGTAATCGACGCCACCGAAGTGAATACGCACACGTTTACCGATCATGGTCTGGGGCAGGTCGAAAGTTCGGCGATACCAGACGTGCTTAAGTTTCTCTTTGTTGCCGAGGCCGAGGCCGGAGAGTTTGCTCTCGGGGCAGAACGGGACGGTGATCTTGGCATTGAGATCTTTGCCATAACTCAGACCACGAGCATCGCCATCGGCTGCCTTTTCGATCTCGAACTGCCACTCGCCATTAAGCGTTAGCCAATTGTCGCGCTGCAGATCCGGCCGAGGGTGCTCGGGACGCGGCACTGAAGCGGTGGCGCTGGATGCGGCGGTGAGAAGGCCAGCAAGCACTGCCAGAGCGTTCATCCAAGGCTGATACATTTTCATAATTTTGATTATTTGTTATCTATGGTTTCTGCAGTTAGGTGAGTATGGGTGGATGAGTGAGGAATGGGAAGCATTGCAAGCTACTTAGCGGTGACGGGCACGATCTCGACCCGATGAGCCTGGATGACCAGGGATTTTCGGATCGCCTCGAACAACTCAGGCATTTTCTTCATGCGTTCGTTAAAAACCGCGCTGCGCTTGGCTTCGACTTGTTCTTGAGTTATCTCCATAAACTCGGGAACGCCACCAGCACGCAACACCCCGCCAAAGATTTTATCATGGAAATAGCTGTTTTTGGCATTGATGGCGGACCAGACGGACTTCAGTTGTTCGGCAATTGGGCCGGTGCTTAGAACTGCTGCTGCCAGATTGACCCCGGCACCTAACTCGGCGGCTGAGCCATCGGCCACCTTCACCCCGCCCAAGCGAACCTCATACTGTCCAGGCTTGAGGCCGACGATCTTCAAGTGGTAATCGTTCATTTGCTCGCGGATTGGCACCCATTGGAGAATGCCTTTGGCATCCGTCTCGGGAAAGAATGGCAGGGCATTGTCCTTCTGTTGGAACTGAATGGTTCCATCGGCGGCGATCTTGATTTCGTCGATCGTGCAGTTGACTTGTTGGATGACTTTGCGCGAGGCGACGTTAATTTCGGCTGCTGCCACTAGCGGCGGGAAGCCCATACCCTTGAGAATTTCGGCCGCCATTAGGGCTTGGCCAGGAGGACCGGGATGGACGACATCACCGCCACCGATGCGGTTTTTGGGATTGGCGGCGCGGGCCTTGTCGATGGCCGCAACGAACGGATGGAACTGGTCAATGAACAGGGCGTTGCCGTTAGCTGCGGCGGTCTGCTTGACAGCGGCGGAGAATTTTTCGAGGTTTTGGATGAATGGCAGGACAGACGGGCCCTCATCCATCACTTCGGCGGGGGTCGTGGTGCACCAGGCGACTCGGATGTTAGCAATTTTCGCTTGGTCGGCGATTTTCTGCATGGCGGTGGTGAAGTTCTTGTACTGGCCCTCATTGAAAGTGCTTCCGGGCCCGCCGCAATCGTTCATTCCGAAGTTCACAGTCATGGCGGTGGCAGCGAGGGTCAGCACATCGCGCTTGAAGCGTTCGCTGCCGCCGCCAGCGCCATCGCCGCCGATACCTACGTTGAAGAAACGTATATCTTTAGCTGGGAAACGGGTGAGCGCCCAGGCTTCCACATAACTGCTATACAAATGTTGTTCGGTGATGCTGTCGCCCATCATGACGACCTTGTCACCGTCTTTCAGAAAGAAGTCGTTGGCGGCACACGGGATGGCGGACAGGAGCATGCCAGTGAGGGCGGCGGCGGATTGCAAGGAGTATTTCATGGTTGGATCGTATCTTGGTAAGCTGCTGCGCAGCAGATACGGGAGATCTTGCGAGTTGTTTCACCGATAGGTTCACTCGTCGGCCCGGCGACGCGGGTTGCGCAGTTCCATTTCGCGGGTCCGCTTGCGCCAATCGCGGCGCGGGGATTTTTCACCGGGCGTGGGAGCCGGGACTGGGGCTTGGTAGTCGAAGCCTCGCAAGCGTTTGTGCGGGAGTCTTTGGCCGATGAAGAGTTCGAGCCGATCCAGGAGGTTGAGGTCTTGCTTGGGAACGAAGCTGATGGCGTTGCCTTGTGCTGCGGCGCGCCCGGTGCGACCGATGCGATGGACGTAGTCCTCGGGATTGACGGGAAAATCAAAGTTCACCACGTGGGAGACAGCATCGATATCGATGCCACGGGCGACGATATCGGTGGCGACAAGTACCTGGATCTTGCCGTCCTTGAAATCCTGCAGAGCCTGTAAGCGCTGGTCCTGGGAGCGGCTGGAGTGAAGTTTGGCGACTTTGATCTGGGCAAGCCTGAGGAAATTGGTCAGGCGATCGGCACCATCCTTCATGCGGACGAAGACCAGAACTTTTGCAAACCCCGGCTGCCCCAACAACTCTAGCAAAAGTGCGTTTTTCAAATGCGTCGGCACCTCATAGACGCATTGGGACACGGTATCCGCCGGGTTCGAGCGCTTGCCGATCTGGACCATTTTCGGTTGATAGAGGAAGCGCCGAGCCAGCGACTCGACGTCTTTGGAGAAGGTGGCTGAAAACATCAGCGTTTGTCGGCGCTTGGGCAGGGTGGCCACAATCGCTTCAATATCATGCACAAAACCCATGTCCAACATCCGGTCCGCCTCATCGAGAACCAGCACATCCAGCGGTTGAAAATCGAGCTTTTGGCGGCCTAGGAGGTCGAGCAAGCGACCGGGGGTGGCGACGATGACATGGACGCCCTTGCGGATGGCCTTGATTTGGGCGTCCTCTTCGACGCCACCGTGGATGACAGCGGTGCGGATGGGAAGGTGCTGGCCGTAGTCGCGGATATTGGCGACAATCTGGACGGCGAGTTCGCGGGTGGGAGCGAGAATGAGCGCCTTGATGCCGCGCAACTGGCCTTGGCGCTGGGCCAGACACAGTCGATGGAGCATTGGCAGGACAAAAGCCGCCGTCTTGCCGGTGCCGGTCTGGGCGATGGCGATCAAGTCATGCCCTTGCATCACCTTGGGTATGGCCGCCGCCTGGACCGGGGTTGGGCGGAGATATCCAGCGTGTTGAATGGCACGGAGAATATCCGCCTCAAGTCCAAATTTGCTAAACGGCATGCGCGGAGCTTACGACAGGCAGGCGGCGAATGGCACGCTTTTACTGTGGCACCCGGAGGATTGCCAATTTCTTCAGGTGAATTGGGGGCACAAAAATGGCGGCGGGCCTGGTGCCCGCCGCCACACTGAGGCTCAAAAATCTCAAGGAGCAGCCGGAGCCGGAGGTGCGGCTGTTGCCGGAGCCGCACCAGCTGGAGGGCCGCCACCGCCACGGCGGCCGCCACCCCAGAGGGATTTACCGGCGGCGACTCGGTCTTTCTGATCGGCGGTGAAGGCATCGGAACTAGCAACATAGGCTTGAGCGGCCGTCGGATCTTCCTGTATCCAACGCATGGTGGACATGCCCAAGGAACGAGTGCGGCTTCCTTCATCGGTGATGGTCGTGGCCAGCGCAACCAAATCGGCGGGGGCGCTCTTTGAATTGCTCATGATGTAGGCAGAAGCGGCGCTGTCGCGCACCTCGCCGGGTTGCTGGCCATTGACAAACTTGAGGGCGGCGGCGGGATCCTGGTTGACCCAGTTAGGCATAACTTCGCGCATGGCACTGCTGGTTGCGGTGGGGTCGTCTTGTTTGAGAAGCCAAGCGGCAGCCGCCTGAGGATCTTGTCGCGACCAATTTTGAGCGAGGGTTGACACAGCGGAATTGCGGTCATCGCCAGCTGGCAGGGCTGCGATTTTTTCAGCGGCAAGTTGGGGATTATCCTTGGAGAGGCCGGCGATGGCGGAGGCCATGGCAGCAGGCTGTTGATCGGCAGGCAACGTGCGCACCCAAGCTTCGGCGGCGGTAAAACTCTGCGCACCCCACTTGCGGGCAATGTCGTCATTGGCACTGCCTTGGCTGGCGGCATCCATCCCGGCCACCAAGCCTGCGGCCTTTTTGGGGTCTGTGCTGGCGATCTCACCGATCACCGAAGACATGGCCGAACCTTTTTCGCTGCCAGTGAGGGTGCCGGCCCAAGCCAAAGCCGCAGTGGGATCTTGGCGCGCCCACTCGGTCGCGATCGTCGATGCACCACCGCCACCCATTGGGCCGCGTCCGCCACCCATCATGCCCATCATGGAGAATTGGCGACTGTTATCCGTATAATATTTGGCGGCGACCTCAGGTTCCTTGCTGGCCCATGCTTGCAGGACGGTGGGGCGAATGAAATTGCCGGTAAAGCCCATCTTCTGGGTATAGGCCATGGCAGCGGTAGGATCGGTTTCCGCCCATTTTCCAAACAACAGGAACGAGGCCATGATGCGCTCGCCCATCGGCAAGTCCTCGAGCTTGGCCGCTTCCGCCTCGAGTTGGGTCGCTGTCATCCCACCATAAAAATTGATCAGCGCCTGAATCCGGTCGGTTTGGCCGGGAGTGTGCATAATGTCTGCCAGGCTGCGGGCACGGGAGGTGCCGTGCTTGGTTTCCGAACCGGCCGTGGCAGAACGACCAGAGGAGCGGGTCCGCACTGCCGGGCTCTCGTCCTGGGAATCAGTGGCGGCGGGGCTGGTGGTTTTGCCAGCGAGGAAGCCGACAGCGGTACCTAACACCAGTGCGGCGGCGGGGAATATCCAGGGATTTTTCATGATGAAGTTTGTTGATAAATGAAGCCAGTCGGGGGATTAAACCGGGGTTATTCGGGAAAGTTGCCTTATTTTTTAGGGATTGTATGGAGATCGAGTTCGAGTTCCGGGCGTTTGCGCTCGCCGAGTCGTTCGATTTCGGCGAAGCAGGAGCCGAGGATGCGTTCGTCGGGCCATTGGCCGGAGAACCAAGCTTCCAGATCCAGTTCACCGGCTGGCAGGTCGAGGTTGAGAGTGGCGGTGGTGGCGCCCTTGAGGAGGTCCATTTGGATCTCGCGTTTGCCGGTGCGGAGGTGGACACGACCGGCCTTGAGTTGGCCGATTTTCGTATGTTCGGCGGCGTCGGCCTCGGCGGGAAGGGGGGCGAGGGCGATGCGGTAATGGCCTGGGGCGGCGACGCGGAGTTTCCACAGGCCGGCGGTTTCGGCTACTGCCGAGCCATCGGTGAGTGCCTGCAACTTGGCACGAATGGCAGTCTGACTGGCAACACGGATGGCCGAGGCCGCGCCGGGCCGTTCGCGGCTTGGCCACCAATCTGCGGCAGTGAGGCGGACCACGGGCTGATGGGGGTCTCCGATGACGTAGCGCACCGGTTCGCGGACCACGGAGCGGATGCTGTTCCACCAAGTGCCGTAAGCGCCGAGCAGGCTGGCTACGGCAGCCGGTTGTTCCTCGAAGAGATTGGCGCGCTGGCCCGGATCGGCCGCTATGTCAAACAACTCCAAGCCACTCAGCAGCCAGCGCGAGTCACGCACGGCAAACCCCTGCGAACGGTAGCGCTCCGGCGGATCGTCACCGGGCCACTGGCCGACGTGGGTAAAAAGCATCCGCTGCTTGGGAAAGTCCGCCTTGCCGAACCACGCCGGCGAGAGGTCGATCCCATCCCCGACCCAACCCTGCGGCAGCGCAACGCCACAGCAACCCATGAGGGTAGGAAACAAGTCCAGCGGCGAGATGAGTGCGCCCACCGCACGTTTGGCGGGGAATTTGCCGGCCCAGCGGCAGCAGGCCGGGACGCGCACGCCGCCCTCATCCGGGCTCCCTTTGATACCGTGCAGGCCGGCATTCCAGGTGCCGATGGCCGAACCGCTAGCGCCGAGAAAGACCACGAGGGTATTGGATGAGAGGTTGAGTCGGTCCAGCTCGGCGAGCAGGTCACCGACCCGCGTGTCGAGATCCTCGATCATGGCATAAAAAGAGGCGGTTGGTTCTGCCAGACCGGCTTTCAAGAACGGTTGAGCGGCACCGATGGGCGCTTCATAAGGCGCATGAGGCACATTGAGGGCGAGGTAGAGGAAAAACGCCTGCTGCGCGGCGGCACGAGCGGCGAGCCAGCGCTTTGCCTCATTGACAAACACCTGAGTGCAATAGCCAGTGGTCTTTTCCCAGCCGGTCTGGCGGCGGAGCCACGGATCGACGTAACTATTGCCCCAGCGATCCTGGGTTTGGCCGATGGCGTCGCCGCCATGCACCAGCACATCCTCAAACCCGCGGTCCTCCGGCCGGCACGGAAAGGCCTCACCGAGGCCCCATGTGCCGATGATCGCCGTGCGATAGCCCGCCGCGCACAGCACTTCGGACAGCAGCGGCACGTCCGGACGAATCAAATTGCGCCCTGCCACCCGATGGCTCACCCCGCATCGGAATTCATGCTTGCCGCTCAAAATCTCAGCACGCGTCGCCGTGCCACTTGGTGCCGCGATGCAACGGGAAAAATCCGTGCCGGTTGCTCGCAGGCGGTCAAGGTTTGGGGTGTGCAAGTGCGGGTTGCCGCTAGACGACAAATCTCCGTAGCCTTGGTCGCTCGTCAGAACAAGCAGTACATTGGGACGTTCCGGTGCCGCCCTCAACCCAACCACCGAGAAAAATACCATTATCATCGAGCGCCCTACGTGAACCATCGCAGGCATCAAGCCAGCAATGAGAGCCGCTGACAAGTGTTATCTGATTCGAAGGGCATTGGCAGCCACATCTGATAGCTGCTGCCCGCCACCCCGGCCGCACGCCCTCATCCACGCCATATTTTCTGCCAACGCGCCGAAAGATCCCCAAGGGAGCCACAGTAGCTGTTGCCGTTCACCCACAAACCGGCAGCGCCTTTCTATCCTAACTGATCCATCGAGCGTCGGCCGACCAGCCCCAACCAAAAAAATAATCATCATGAAACCAAACCATGCCACTAACCGCCGACTCAGCATCCAAAGGATCCTGCTCGCCTCCGCCGCACTCACCGCCCTGCCCGCCTCCGCCAACGTGCGCCTGCCAAAAATTTTCACCGACAACATGATGCTGCAACGCGACTTGCCGGTACACGTGTGGGGATGGGCCGACGCCGGGGAGGCGGTCAGTGTGACTCTGGCCGGCAAGTCCGCCAAGACCCAGACGACCGACAGCGGCACTTGGTCGCTCGAGCTGCCGGCCGTCAAAGCCGGCGAAAACCTGGAGCTAACCATTCAGGGGAACAACAGCCTGACCCTCAAAAATGTGATCATCGGCGACCTCTGGGTATGCTCCGGCCAATCGAACATGGAAATGGGACTTGGCGGCTGCCTCGGCTCCGAGGCCGATATCAAGGCCGCCGACCTGCCCAAGATCCGGCGCATCAAATTCAATCACGAGCAAACGGGCGTGCCGGCCACCGAGGCACCCACCGCCACCCCGTGGCAAGTATGCACACCTCAAACTGCGGCCGGTTTCACGGCTGTCGGATTCTATTTCGCCCGCGACATCCAACAAAAAACGGGTGTTCCAATCGGAATCATTGACGACAACTGGGGCGGCACCGCCATCGAACCCTGGGTCGCCTCCGAAGGTCTCGAAATGGTCGCTGAACTCAAACCCCAGTTCACCGCCAGACAGGATGCCATCAAGTCCTATCAAACGACCCGACTCCCCCAGGCACTCACCGACATGGAAGCTTGGATCAATCAGACGCGCAAACAGCTGGCCAGTGGAGCGGCGACCAGTCCGCCCCCGGCCCTTCCCGCCCATCCGGGTGGCGAGGGCTGGAGCGGCATGTACAATGCCATGATCCATCCGATCGTGCCACTGCCAATCAAAGGCGCTCTGTGGTATCAAGGCGAAAGCAACGGCGGCGAGGGCGACACCTACTACGACAAGATGCGCGCGCTCATCGGCGGTTGGCGCAAACAATGGCATCAGGGGGATTTCCCGTTCTATTTCGTCCAACTCGCCAATTTCCAAGCTGTCAGCGAGGATCCTGCGGGCGGCAACGGCTGGGCCAAAGTGCGCGACGCCCAAACCAAGTCCCTGACCATTCCCAACACCGGCATGGCGGTCATCACCGATACCGTGCCCCTCGCCGAAAAGGATGACATCCATCCGAGAAATAAATTCGACGTGGGCATGCGCCTCGCCCGCTGGGCCCTCGCCCGTGACTACGGCCAGAAAACCCTCGAAGTCTCCGGCCCCTTGTTCAAATCACTTAAAATCGAGGGTGGCAAGGCCCGCTTGGAATTTGACCATATCGGCAGCGGACTGATGGTCGGCAAAAAATCCGGCATCACACCCACCGCTGAAGCCACAGGCGAAAAGCTCAAGCGCTTTGCCATCGCCGGTGCCGACAAAAAATGGTTCTGGGCCGATGCCCTCATCGATGGCAAAACCATCACGGTTTCCTCGCCCGATGTCAAAGAACCCGTCGCCGTGCGTTACGCCTTCCAAATGAATCCAGACGGCGCCAACCTCTACAACCGCGATGGCCTGCCAGCCTCGCCCTTCCGCACCGACGCCTGGTAAGGGATCAAGAATCTGCTAATTTACCATTCATCCCATCTTCCTTTGCGCCTTTGCGCGAGGCAATCTTTATACCCCGGCACCTTTCACAACGGCTGCCTCACTGCCAATCCATTCATCCTGGTTAAGAGTTTTCTCGCGCAAAGGCGCAAAGGCGCAAAGGCGCAAAGTTTTTCGGAATCAAAAAATCCCGATTCATTTGGCAAAACGGTATATCTGAGGTGCCATATCCCTCACGCCAACGAAATGGGAGGAGTTCACACCCCGGCCCAAGTCCGCGACAGAATTGGGGAATTCCATGAGGATTCCATAAAACCGGCCGTGATTGCGTGCTTCACCGTGCGTGACCGGCAAAACCACGAGACGCACCCATGCCCATGAAGACGAGCAAAGCCGCACCATCGGACACCCTCCCACCCTGTCCGCCATCTTGGTCCTGCGGGACCGATTGTGCGTTAATCTGCGTATTCATGGGGATTCTTGCGTTTGTTTATTTGGTTGGAGACGCAGGTTTGCACACCGTTCACCGCCATTTTGCGTGGAATCCGTGTGCAATCTGACGCCTTTCTGTCGTGGATTTGGAGGGTTTGAACCCCGGCCCTCGCCCGTATGGCAGGTCGGCATCGTGAATCTGACGGAACGGCTGGTAGCAGCTCTGCATCTCGGTCAGAATCGACACATTTCCCGGCAATTTGCAAGGTCGTTATTCATCGGTCCTGCATTCCGCCCACACCTTTCGGCAACGTAGAGTGTCAGGTCCAATCAAATCTGCGAACTTGGCCGTGCTTTGCGCTTTTCGTGCCGACGCCTTGCGAACATTTTGCAGACAACCTGCTAATCGTGCACCACGAGTCGGAGGAACCTTCGCGGAGAATTCCGGACGACCGTCGCGGTTCTTGTGCCGTCACTCCCGATTCCTGACAGGCTGACCCCGTTGGTTACCCAGTATTGCAGATCCTCACTGGTCTCCACTCGATAGGTGATTCCCGGGCTCGCGCCGAAAAATGTCATGCTGATTTCATCCGTTCCAACCACCACCGTCGGCATGCTGCCGCCCAGGTTTTGCTTCGGGTCGAGGCTGAGTGCATAGGCCATCAGGAGGTTCACCCCGTCCCCGTTTGGGTCGGCTTGCAGGTCTGAATTGTAGGCGAATCCATTCGAAATCAACCACGGGACCACAGGAGACGGATTACCCATATTGACAGCCGGATAACCGTTCCATAACGGGGAAGTGAAACCTGTGGCACCACTGAAGTAATACACGGTGAAACCGCTGGCGGTCCAATAAAAGGCGCTCGTAATCACCGATGGGGCGTTGCCCATGAAATAGGCTCCAGTGAGGCTGCTGCAGGAACTGAACGCTTGGTTCCCAATCGTCGTCATGCTAGATGGGATCGTAATCTCGGTCAGGCTGCTACAACCAGAGAATGACGAGTTCCCGATGCTGATGACCCCGACAGGGATTGTGATGCTCGAGAGCTTGCTGCAGCCGTAAAATGCGTAGTTTGCGATGCTTGTGACGCTGGCAGGGATTGTGACGCTCGTCAGGCCGCTGCAACCGTAGAACAGTGAGCGTCCGATGCTCGTGATGCTGGTGGGAATCGTTACGCTAGTCAAGCATGTGCAATTAGAAAACGCGCCGCTGCCAATGCTGAACACGCTGGATGGGATCATGACGCTGCCCGATTTCCCTCCCGGACACTGGATGAGTGTACTCAGTGTCTTGTTATACAAAACTCCATCCAAGCTATTATAGGTGCTGTTGAGCACATCCACGGTGATCGCTGTCAGATTGGGGCTGGGGGAGAGCGCCGAACTGCCGATGCTGAACACGCTGGATGGGATCGTAACGCTGCCCGATTTACCCCCCGGACATTGAATGAGCATGGTTTGGCTCTTGTTATACAGGACTCCGTCGACGCTGCTATAAGTGGTGTTGAGTGCATCCACGGCGATCGCGGCCAACTTGGAACAGGAAAGAAACGCCAAACCGCCAATGCTGGTCACGCCGGATGAGATTGTGACGCCCCCCGATTTGCCTCCAGGACACTGGATGAGCGTGGTTTGGTTCTTGTTATAAAGGACTCCATCCACGCTGCTATACGTGGAGTTGAGCGCATCCACGGTAATCCCAGCTAAACTTGGACTGGGAGAGAACGCCGAACTGCCAATGCTGGACACGCTGGATGGGATCGTAACGCTGCCCGATTTGCCGCCCGGACATTGGATGAGCGTGGTTTGGTTCTTGTTATAAAGGACTCCATCCACGCTGCTATAGCTGGTGTTAAGCACATCCACCGTGATCGCAGCCAGGCTAGTGCAGGAAGAGAACGCATCGGTACCGATGCTGGTGACTTTGCTGCCGATAGAGGCGCTCGCTAGGCTGCTGCAGTTTCTGAACGCCCATGCTCCGATGCTTGTCAAGCCAGTGGGGAAGATGACGCTAGAAAGACTGCTGCAGTATGAGAACGCATCGCTACTGATACTGGTGACGCTTGCGGGAATGGTGACATTCGTGAGGCTGTTGCAGTTGGAGAATGCAGCACTTCCCAGGGTGGTCACGCAAGTGGGAATCGTTATGTTTGTCAGACTATTGCATGCAAAAAACGCATAGCTGCCGATGTAGGTGACGTTTGCTGGGATTGTAACGCTTGTCAGACTGGCGCATCCGAAGAACGCATAGTCTATGATGGAAACGACGGTTTGTGGAATTGTGACACTGGCTAGACTGCTGCAGTTGTAGAACGCATAATTACTAATATTGGTCACCCCTGCGGGGATCGTAACGCTGGTCAGGCCACCGCAACCATAGAAAGCATTGCTTCCGATGCTAGTCACGCCCGCAGGGATTGTGACACCAGTCAGCTTGCCACAATTCTCGAAAGCATGATCGCCGATGCTGGTGACGCCGGTGGGTATCGTAATGCTTGCCAGTGTGGAACACCCAGAGAATGTGTAGCTGCCGATGCTGGTCACACCAACCGGGATGACCATGTTTGTCAGGCCGGTGCAGGATTGAAATGCATAGCTGCCGATGCTGGTCACACCATTCGGGATGATTGCACTTGTTAGGCTGGTACAGGATTGAAATGCATAGCTGCCGATGCTGGCAACCCCGGTGGATATTGTGAGGTTTGCCAGTCTGAGGCAACCTGAGAACGCGTAGCTGCCGATGACCCCAACACCAGATTCGATAACCACGCTTGTCAAGCCCGAGCAGTATTGGAATGCGCAGATGCCGATGCTGGTGACCCCGGTAGGAATTGTGATACTCGTCAGATTGGCACATGATTGAAATGCATAGTCGCTAATGCTGATAACACTAGAGGGTATCGTGATACCCATGAGGCCGCTGCAACCGGAGAACGCAGAACTGCCGATGGAAGTGACGCTGGTGGGGATCGTGACGCTTGTCAGCTTGCTGCAACCGGAAAATGCAGAACTGCCGATGGAAGTGACGCTGGTGGGTATCGTGACGCTTGTCAGGTTGGTGCAGTTCTGAAATGCAGAAACGCCGATGCTGGTTACACTACTCGGGACGACTATACTTGCCAGGCTGGTACACGATTGAAATACGTAGCTTGCTATGCTGGTGACGCTAACAGGTACCGCAACGCTCGAAAGCCTGCTACAGCCGGAAAACGCGTAGCTTCCGATACTTGAGACGCTGGCTGGTATGGTGACGCTCGTCAGGCCACTACAGCCATATAAGGCATGGTCCCCGATGCTGGTGACACTAGTAGGTATCGTGATGTTCGGCAGCCCGCTGCAGCCGGAGAACACGTAACTCCCAATGGTGGAGATACTGGCGGGTATTGTGATGCCAATCAGGCCGCTGCAACCGGAGAACGCAGAACTGCCGATGGAAGTGACACTGGTGGGTATCGTGACGCTTGTCAGCTTACTGCAGCCGTAGAGTGCTGCAGTCCCAATGTTGGTAACACTGGTGGGTATCGTGACGCCCGTCAGGCCGCTGCAGCCGGAGAACGCAGAATCCCCTATGCTGATGACACCGGATGGAAGCGTGACGCTTGTTAAACTGGTGCAGGAATTAAATGCGGAGGTGCCAATAGTAGTGACGCCGGCGGAGATTGTCACATTTGCCAGGCTGGAGCAAGATTGAAATGCAGAGTTGGGAATGCTCGTGACTCCGCTAGGGATTGTGATGCCAGTCAACATGCTGCAGCTTTGGAATGCATAGTCACCGATATGGGTGACGCTATCCGGAATCGTGATGCTTGTCATCTTGGAGCAGTTCTGAAACGCGTAGAAGCCGACATAGGTGACGCCAGACGGAATCGTGACGCTGGTCAGACTCGAGCAACCGTAGAATGCACGGTCCCCGATACCGGTCACACTGGGGGGAATCGTCACGGTCGTCAGGCTGCTACAACCATAGAATGACGAGTTCCCGACACTGGTGACCCCCACCGGAAGCGTGACGCTCGTCAGGTTAGTGCAGTACTGAAACATGGATTCGCCAATGCTGGCAACACCATCCGGAATTACCACAATCGTTAGACTGGAGCATTCGGAGAAAGCGGAGTTCCCGATGCTTGTGACTGTGGTGGGGATCGTGATGTTAGTCAATTTACTGCAGCCAGAGAATGCATAGCCACCGATGCTGATGACACTTTCGGGGATCGTGACACTCGTAAGCTTACTGCAACCTGAAAACGCAGAATCCCCGATGCCAGTGACACTGGATGGAATCGTGACCGTCGTTATGAGGTTGCAGGATAGAAACGCTGCGGCACCGATACTCGTCACCGGCTTGCTTATGATTGTTGCAGGAATCGCAACAGCGCCACTCGCAGTGGTTGGGTAGTCGGTGATCGTGATTGAAGTCCCGTTGTCGGTGTATGTAAAATTGCCATATTGGCCGGCCGACACGGAATTCACCATACAGCACAAGGCAACAAAAATTGCTAACCTGCCGAGAAATTTCATCGTTGTCATGGTGCTTGTTGTTTGTCTGTAGTCTCTCCAGAGAGGTCATAGCAAAACAATCGGTCCGTGCAAGTGAATTTCTGAGGGGCCGGGAGGCGCAACGGGACAACGAAACCTAAATCCTTTATCCAGAGGTCGGTTTTAGCGCTCAGGCTGAGGCGATTCAGCGAAGCTGGGCCATGACAGCATTGAGGTTCTTGTCCGTGCGCAACTTTTCCAATCCTTCAAGCACAGCCTCTTGGCGTGACATCAACAGCATCCGGTGTGAGACGACCTGCTTTATGACATCGGGGGAGATGACGGAGTAGAGTCCGGTTTCGTGTTCATATTGATAGAACGCCCTCTTGTCCGGTTCATAAAGCATGATGGGGTCGGCGGCATAAAGTGCCGCCAAATGTGGCTCGTTGATCTTGCTGACGTAAACACCGCCGGTCGGCGTCTCCGAGTAATACACGGGCGAGCCATATTGCGTGATCAGTTCATCGTCCGGTTCCAGACCGTCATCGGAACACTCGCACTCTGGTGGCGGTTCCGTCAGTCTGATAAATAAACTCGCCGTATGCAAAATCGCTGAGAAGGGGAATACCCACATCATTGTTACAGTGAGGGCAGGTATTCCTGAAAAATCGTACCGATCAAGGCATGCCGATGGCCACCCTGTAAAACCTGTGGGTGCCCGTGGCCGTATTGTCGGTGACCGTGCGCGTGATGCCGTTGTCAGCCTGCGAGAAGCCTGTGAGAGCATGCCACGCGCCAGACAGCGGCGCATCATTGTATTCCACAGTGTACGTGCGACCCGCGACGACAGGCGAGAATGAGAGCCGCATCTTGCTAGGTTGGCCAGGGAGCGGTAAGACAGTCGTCAAGAAACGGGATCCGTCGATCGGATTGAGCCCGGCGATCCACTTGAACCGGTTGTTTTGACCAGTGCCGTCGGCATCCACATTGGGTCCGGCGTTCGGATTGTTAGCACCGAAGTATTGCACCTGCCAGGCGTCGGGCAGGCCGTCTGCTGCATAGCTGCCGTAATCATCGGTGCCCGTGTTCAGGACTGTCAGCGCGAAAGATGCTTGGAAGCTCAGGTGGCTCGCATGCATGGTTGCCGCCGTATCCTGATAGACTGTTGCCGCTGTGGCGAGACCGCTGGTGCTGACAGAGGCCAGCGGGCCGCTCAGCACGCTCCATGTGACCGACTGCGGCGCAACCAGAGCCAGGCTGTTGTCATCGAGCACCTCGAAAGCCTCAATCTGGATGGTAGTGCCCTCAACCACAGTGGATTGGGGTGCGGACAGCGTGATGCCAGTGACGTCGGTCAACTGCGCCACATACCCGCTCTTCATGACAGTTTGGTCCGGGGTCGTGGAGATTCCTGCAACCAGTGCCGCGCTGCCGTCGTTGGTGTAGAGGGCGCTGGTGGTGCGGCATCCTCCGCTGTCCACGGTGTCCGCTGGTATCGTGTAGTCGGCGCTCGTGCGGGCCGTTGCATGCAAGTGCAGGCACAGTGCCGCGCTGATGATGAGGGAATTGAGCGTGGGCTTCATGGGTTATCGTTTGTTGCTGACGTTCTTCACGCTTAGGGAGCCTGGACCATTCGGACCCAGGTGCCATTGCCGGTGTATTGGAAGGTGGCCATCGTGCCTGGAGACCCAGCAGAAAAGAGCTTGTTTGTGCCGACGTAGATCTGACCACCATTATTCACCCCGGCTGCCAGTTTGGTCCCGTCTGCGGAGGATGCGATACAGTACCAATTTCGGGAGGGTGCTTGGGCTGTCCAATCCGAACCAATGACCCACTTGGTCGCCCATCAGTTTTTTCAGGTCCAGTGGCGATGTGTTGTAAAACAGCTGGCCAGATTTTTTCAGCAGGAATGGCTCCGGGTTCAGCCCGGCCTGCTCGCGTCTAGCCTTTTCCACCAGCACAGCGGGTTTGGTGGCCTCCAGCACGCAATCCAGGCGGCGCAGGACCGTGAACGGCAGGATCACCTTGCCGCACTCGGATTGCTTGTAGTCGCCGCGGAGCAGGTCGGCGACTGACCAGATGAAGGAGGAGAGGTTGGGGTCGGCCATGGGTGGGATTGGGAGAAAAGGGGCTGCGGGTGGAGGCATACGCCAGTCACTCCGACGCGCCCCCATTCCAGCCTAGCTAAACCGCCAATGGAAGCCGGATCTTGCGGCAGCGTCGTATTTTTTGACCGGTACTGCGACTCACGAGGGCGGGATAATGGCCTTCTGCCCTGATGGGTGAATGGGACTGATGCTCACAATCCCGCATTTTCTGCTTGGCTGGCTGACCATCGATGCCTAAGAAACCTTGCATGAACTCACTGCCAAGAAAAGTGTGCATCCAGGTTATATTTGCCCCTTGTTACACGACGGGTTCGCAGCAATTATCGGCATGTATGCTTTTGGCGGACTTGCTGGCATCTTTCTTCTATCAGCATTGTTTATGCATCTATCACGCAGAACAAGGCAGTCCGAATAGAATTCGACATACGTCCACAACTTGCTGCTAAATCTGGCCATGGCATGCCGCCGGGACGTTCGCCATAGAACAGGCTGGACTGATTCTTGTAGCGGCAACCCACTCCGAACCGCCTCCCCGTTGCGTCAGGATCAATTTTACGGGCTTGTAGATGATCTTGGGCACATAGTCATCAGGAAATGCTAAGAGCTCCCAGATGCGCCCTAGCTGCCTTGGTTACTTGGACACACCGCGAGACGCGGTATGCACGGCCTGCGGCTAGGAAGCCGCAGCTACGATGTGCCGCTCAGTTGGCCTGGCTTGCGATGCGGCGACCGTTGCGGGACGCTGTCGTGGGACCGGCTGCGTCGTTGATGTGGCTGGCGGCCTCCCGTGCCCGGCCTGGGAAGGGGGGCGGTAAGCGGTGAGGATTTTTCGGAATGGAGTCATGGAGAGATTGGCGGTGACTTGAGCTAGCCTAGATGGGAGGCAAGCGCCAGCTTGAAGGCGGAAGCGTGGCCGCGCCACCGACGAGGAGAGCCCGGGGCTTGCGGATGGACGTTAGCGGGCTCACCGGAACGGGGCATTTTTCCCCAAGGACTGCAGAGCCGAGTTCTGGGTGGCTCAAGGGGCTCGGGTGGTGCTTGGTGCGACGGCGCGTTTTGCACGGCGGAGCAGCAATTCGTAGCGTTTTTCGAGGGTCTCGGCGTGATCTGCATCGCCGGCGCTCCGATAGAAGCCGCACATCATCTTGTAGATTTCCACTTCGGTGGTGGCGCGGAACCAATTGGTGCTGCCGGTTTCCACGACCCGTTTGAAGGCCCGCTCGATATCGTGGGCGGCCTTGAGGGCCAGCTCCGAATCATCCTTGCAATAGCTGAAATAATCTTGCGCCATCATCTTGAAGCCGGTGATGCTGCCGCCGTAGTCGCGCAGTGCCCGCTCATAGAGGTTGCCGATGTCGCGTTTGGCGTTGGGGCCGCCGCGCTGCATGATCAATTCCGCTTCGCGCTTGAGCGACGTGGCGATCAAATCCTTCTGTTCGCCCGCCTCGTGCTCGATTTTCCAACGATCACGTAGAAACGCGTGCTTGGCCTCTCCGTCCGTCCCATAGGGAAAGACAAACTGCGTTTCGGCAGTGGCGGCGAGTTGCGCCATCCGTGGGTTCTTTTTGAATTCGCGCCGCAAGTCCAAAACGAATTTCTTCCAGTCAGCTAGATTGTTAGGCACTGCTGGGTCACCGGTGATGGTCGTTTGGCGGCTCATCAGGGCGAACAATGCTTGCCAGGTTTCGACGAAGGAATGGCCGATGCGATTGGCGAGGTGGACGGTGGCGGCGTGGTCCACGGGCCTGTTGCTGGCGGCGAAAAAGTCCGCCAGCCAGAAATGCCGCCAGACGGCGATGAAGGTGGCATGGGTTTTGTGAGATCGGTCGTTCCACAACTGGATTTCCTGTTCGCTGGTGGGCTCACCGGTTTGGGGATTTCCGGCGATGCCGTTGGAAGCGCCGCTGATGCGGCCGACGCCGGTGAACCATTGGTCGGGATCGGCTTTGATGCCTGCCCAGGCATGGCCGCCGAGATTGGTTTCGCCGCCGATGGTCATGGCGGGGATGCCTTGAGCTCGTGCGGTGTTGACGCAGAAATACGATTGGTCGCCGCAGATGCCGCCCCATTTGAGGATCTCGGCGAACGAGTATTCCTTGTAGGGGTTGTACCCATCGACGGCGCGTTTCATCAGATATTTGATCATCCCGTATGCGTTGCCCCAATTTTTCCGGTTGAGGCGCATTTTTTCGAGTGACCATTCGAGTTCTGACGTGGGGACGGGAGCGCAAACCACCCAGATGAGGTCGCGGGCACTTGACTTGTGGACCGGGGCAGCCAGTTTGCATTTCTCGTCCTTTTCGACGTACCAGAGGTAGCGCTTGACGGGATCGACCGCGGATTCGGCAACGGCCGCGGATTTGCCCGTCACCTGGGAAACTCCCATCGGTTTGTCAAAGACGACGGCACAGGCGACCGCCAACGAAAAGAATTTTTCGTAATTTTTCTCATTGAGTGGCCACACGTCCATCAGGAACTTGAGCACCTTGCCGCAATCATTTTTGGGATGGAGGGTGACCAGCAATTCCTCCATCGCCTGGTTGTGGTGCAGCAACCAGGAGAACATCCCGGCCGAGTAATGATCCGTCACTAGGCGGGTGATTTCGGATTCGGAAAACCAGCCGAGCGTCCTCCAGCGGAGGATCGCTTGATAGAGAACCGGTTCCTTCCATACGGCGTCGAAGCGGCTCAAGTCTCGCCCCTGAGGGATGCCTGCGAGGGCGGCATGGATGGATCGGGCGAGCAGGCTGCGATAGGCGCTCCACGCCTTGCCGTCAATCGCGAGGTCGAGAAGCTCACCATCGCGTTGGAGTGCCGCATCGCGCTGTGAGTCCATGCCAGTGAGCAGCAGCACAGGTGCAGCGGCCAGGCGCTCTGCGTCGCTGGGTTTGGCTTTGGCGATGACCTTCTCCGGAGGAGCGGCTATCGCAGCGGGCGGCGCGGAGGGCGGCACTGCCGATGGCGCGACCTTGGGTACTTTGGCTGGGGCACGCGTCACAACTGGAGGCTTGGGTGTCGCAGCTGGCGGGGGGCCTTTGGTGGGTGCCGGGCTGGCGGTGGCGGGAGCCGGGGGTGGCGCGGGTGTGATAAGGTCCAAGACTTCGATGCAAATGAAAAACGCGGCCACAGCGAGGGCCCCGACCCACAAGGCACTGCGGACGCTCTTCAGAGTGGGGTTGCGGATTGCCCGGATCAAGCGCGCCTTGTGTTTGCCAACTGGCATGGGCACGGGAGCGGTTGGTGATGGCGGACCGCTGCCCTGAATTTGGCTGTCGACAGGCGGCTTTTCGGGTTGGCGTGCCTGGGCAGCCTCTTGCCGAGGTCGGACGACCGAGGACTTCGGGTTGCGGGGGAGGGGGGCTGCGGAACCCTTGGGAATCCGGCCGTCAGCCCCGGCCATCTGGCCCGATGCTGCCGGTTGGACTGAAAAATTGCGTTTCGATGTTGGCTTCATTCGAGTACCCCTTCCCGTCCAGCGTAGCTTTCCATCACGCATTACCAAGCATTTTGAGAAGAATTCTGAATTTTTTTCTTGCCATGGGGGGGGTAATCGTCACCTATTCAAGAATAGTTATTCTCGTATAGAAAATCACCGCAAACAAAAATCCAAAATGAAAATACGCGTCGCTTCCCTATTTTGTAAATCCTTCCATTCGAATGGGCAATTCCAGCTTCAGAACGCAGGCCATCGGTGCGTGAGTGCCGGATGGCTCGGTGCGGCCGCCTTGCTGGCTGTGGGCACACTGCAAGCTGCCACGGTCACAGCCCCCTACAGCGAGGATTTCCAGTCCTACGGTGCCGGTGCATCGTTAGCGAACGAGACCATCGGTTCTACGGGTTCGCCTACGTCGAATACATGGACCACCGTCACCAGTGGTGGCAATACCTATTACCAAAACAATTTGTCCGGGGGCGGCAGCGCCAAGGGACTCGACTCGCTGCAGTTCAGCAACCTCGGTCCAGTGATGGCGGCAGGCACCGGCTTCCAGGTCTCGGTGGAGCTACTGCCTCCCACCTCTGTCACCGCTGGCGCTAATGTCACCCAAGGGGTCCGCTTCCTCGCCGCTACCACCAATACCGTTAACGACGCTTATGCCGTGGATCTAAATATCGGCACC
>CAIQXC010000878.1 GCA_903875675.1 Akkermansiaceae bacterium | reverse complement strand
GCCGCATGACTCATCTGAAAATAGTGAAAAGCCTCAAATTTCAGGCATTGATAATCAACGGATTACAGCGACTTACTCAGGAGGACTGGCCCCGTCAATGAGGTGTCCCTTGTCGAGGCGGCGGGTTCACTGGCGGTTCAGGGTCATCGGCGGTCATCGGCGGTCATAGACACGCCGCTACATTCCTACACAGACTTGCGCGGCTCCTGAGCTTGACCGCTGGGCCAGCCTGCGCGATAGAAGGCTCCGCTGGAGCGCGTCGCAGCGGAACCAAGCGCCACCCACCTTTTCCCACCCACTTTTTCCCACCCACCTTTTCCCACCCACTTTTTCCCACCCACCTTTTCCCACCCACCTTTTCCCACCCACCTTTTCCCACCCACCTTTTCCCACCCACTTTTTCCCACCCACCGCTTCGGCACATCATGAAACTCACATTCCTTCTCATCGGCGTGCTGCTGACTGGGGCACTCGGCGTGCTGGTGTGGTTGTCGCGCCACCCTGCCGAGGCGCGTGGCGACACGCTAACCGTCTATTGTGGGGCGGGTTTGAAACCACCGCTCGAAGCGGCAGCGGCGGACTTTCAACGCGAGTGTGGCTGCGCCGTGCAACTGCAATTTGGCGGCAGCGGCAGCCTGCTTAGCCAGCTGCGTGTGGCCAAGCGTGGCGACCTGTTCATCGCGGCGGACGACGCCACGCTGGCCAATGCACGCAAGCTCGGCGTGATTGGCGAAGTGCTGCCGCTGGCCCGCCAATATCCGGTGATTGCCGTGCGCGGCGGCAATCCGCTGCGCATCCAGAGCATCGCCGATTTGTTGCGTGCCGACGTGCGGGTGGCCCTCGCCAATCCGGAGGCCACCAGCATCGGCCGGGCGACCCAAACCATCCTCGGCACCCGCTGGCAAGCGCTTGCCGACCATGCCAAGGTGATGAAACCTACCGTCACGGAAATTGCCAGCGACCTGAGCCTGGCCACCGTGGATGCAGCTATCGTGTGGAATACCACGCTGGCGCAATTTCCCGGCCTCGAGGCCGTCGAGTTGGCGGAGTTCACGGCCCACGTCGAGACCGCCAGCGTGGCGGTGCTGGCCAGTTGCACCCAGGCGACGAACGCACTTCGCTTTGCCCGATATCTGGCAGCGCCGGAAAAGGGTGGCGCCCTGTTTCAGAAGCTCGGCTTCACCGCTGCCGGCGGCGACCGCTGGGCAAAACGGCCCTCCATCGTTGTCTATAGCGGCGGAGTCAACCGCCTGGCCATCGAACCCTTGTTGCACCAGTTTGCAACCCGCGAGGGCGTCGATATCACCACCGTGTTCAATGGCTGCGGCATCCTCTGCGCCGCTATGCAAACCCTGAACGACCCTAACAGCCCTCAGTTTCCCGACATCTACTATGCCTGCGACGTGTCGTTCCTGCCGCCCGTCGCTCAACACTTCCCCGAAGCCGTCATACTAACGGAAACAGACATCGGCATCGTCGTGCCCATAGGCAACCCGCGCGGCGTCCATGCCCTCGCCGACCTCGCCCAGCCCGGCCTGCGGCTTGGCCTGTGCAATGCCGAGCAAAGCACACTGGGATACCTAACCAACGGAATGCTGCGCGCCTCGGGCCTAACGGCGGCGCTGCGCAACAACGTCGCCGTGGAGGTGCCGACCGCCGATTTCCTGATCAACCAAATGCGCGCCGGCGGCCTTGACGCCGCCGTCGTCTATCGGGTCAATGCCAGCCCGCAAGCGGCCCACCTCGACTACCTGCCCATCGCCCATCCGGGTGCCATGGCAAGGCAACCGTTCAGCATCCGGGCGCACTCGCCCAACTCGCGGCTGGCGGCCAGATTATTGGATTTTCTCAAGGTCCACCGAGGCAACTTCGAGGCCGCCGGGTTTGTTTGGCGGGGCGACGAGGCGGCCGTGCCCAGCAACCAAATCGAACTGCCCGGCTGGCTTCGGGAGGACGGCAGCGCCCCTGACTGATTCATGAAAGGTCCGGTGCAAGCACGGTGGGAGGGATGGTGGCTGACCTGTGGCGGCATGACAGCTGCCTATCTCATATTGATTCTGGGGATGCTGGCGGCTACCGCCGTCCACAGCTCGCCTCACGAGTTATGGGCGGCCCTGATGAAACGCGAAATCCGCTATGCCATCTGGCTGAGCCTGGCCACCTGCACGACCACCTCGCTGCTCGCGCTGTTGCTGGCGGTGCCAGTCGGTTTTTTGCTGTCGCGCGGCCGTTTTCGCGGCAGGGCGTGGCTGGACGCCGCATTGGATATTCCCATCGTGTTGCCGCCGATGGTGGTGGGCCTGTGCTTGCTGATCTTGTTTCAAACGCCCGTCGGCCGCGCCGTCGAACAAGTCATGCCTTTCACCTACACCGTCGCCGGGGTGGTGTTGGCCCAATTTGTCATCGGTGCCTCATTTGCGGTGCGCACCATGCGCGGCACTTTCGACAACCTCTCGTCGCGCCCCGAGGAAGTGGCGATGACGCTGGGCTGCACGCGGGCCGAGGCGGTGTGGCTGGTGACGCTGCCGGCAGCGCGGCGCGGGATGTTCGCGGCGGCGAGCATTGCATGGGCGCGGAGTCTCGGTGAGTTCGGGCCGGTGCTGGTGTTTGCCGGGGCCACCCGCATGAAAACCGAGGTGCTGCCCACCACCGTGTGGCTGGAATTGAGCGTCGGCAACCTCGAGGCCGCCATCGCCGTGAGTTTGCTGCTGGTCATGCTGGCCATGCTCGTGCTCGTCGGCGTCAAACTGGCCGGAGAACCGCTATGATCGGCCTGCAGAACATCTCGTGGCATGCCGGTGACTTCCGCTTGGTGGACGTTAGCTTCAACGTTCCCGCCGGGGCCTACGGCGTGCTGATGGGACGCACCGGCTGCGGCAAAACAACCTTGCTGGAGATCCTCTGCGGCCTCCGCCGCCCCAGCGCAGGCAGGCTCTGGATCGGCGGCCGCGACGTCACGGCCACCCCTCCCGGCCAACGCGGCATCGGTTACGTCCCGCAGGACGGGGCGCTGTTTCCCACACTCACGGTGCGCGAGCAAATCGCCTTCGGCCCCCGCCGCCAAAACCTGGCCGCCACCACCCGCAACGACTTGGTCCGCGAGCTGGCCGCGGCCACCGGAGTTGCACATTTGTTAGATAGGCTGCCGACCGATCTATCCGGCGGTGAGCGCCAGCGGGTGGCGCTGGCTCGGGCCTTGGCCGCTCGGCCGGCAGTGCTGTTGCTCGACGAGCCGCTGGCGGCGCTCGACGAGGAAATGCATGGCGATATGATGGCCTTGTTGAAAACCACGCAACAACAACTTGGCCTGACCGTGTTGCACGTGACCCATCACCGCCGGGAGGCGGCCCACCTGGCAGATTGCCTGCTGCGCATGGAGCAAGGCGTGGTGGCAGAAGCCACGGATCGTTGACTTTCACGCCCAAACCAGCAAGCGCAACGCCAGCGCCAGCAAGGCGAGACCAAAGCCTGCATCAATCCAGCGCGCCGCACGCCGATAGGCACCTTTGAGCGGTGGCCACTGCAGGGCCCATGCCCAGGCAATCCACAGCCCAAACCCCTCGACAACAATCACCCCGCCCAAGGCCAGCGGCCAGCCCGGTGGATGACCCGGTGCGAGAAAAGGGGCGGCCATCGCTGCAAAAAACAAGGCGACCTTCGGATTGAAGACGTTGCAGAAGAAGCCACGGCGCCAAAACACGCCTGCTGGGACGTTATCCGCCGCCACAGGTGCGGATGCATCTGCGGGTTGCGCCCGCCACGCGGCACACAGCAAATGCCCTGCCAACCACCCTAGATAGAGCGCAGCGGCACCTCGCAGACAGCGCGCCAGCGGCGAAACCCCGGCTAACAACAACGATGCGCCGCTCATCGCCACCGCCGCATGCATCACCAGCCCGCAAGCGATGCCGCAGGCAATCCAGGTTCCGGCCCGGCCGCCGTTTGCCAACGACGTGCGGGTCAACAACAGCATGTCGGGGCCGGGACTGAACTGCCCCAGTGCCGTCACTCCGGCAAACACCGCCAATTCAGCCATCGGACTCACCGCGAGTTTTTGGCAGTTAGAGACCCCAGCCACGTCCCTGCTTGCGGCGCACCGAGGCTTGATCCGCCAGCCGTCTGTAGTTTGCCAATAAGCCATGGAATCCGCGTTCGCATGCCCGGATCCTAGCGAGACTTCGCGGCAGACTCAAGCCCCGAACCCGGGATCGATTGTGGAGCAGGCAGTCCGTCTCTGAAAACTTGGCCCATCATTCGCAAACCCATTCAGCCATCCAAACATTTTGACAAATTTGCAGGTTCCCCCTACGCTCCGCCCCGTTGCCGCAACAACCCATGCATTAGGCGCGTGGGTCGTGGCAGATTCATCCCGTATCTCATCTTCCTTCATTCTTTTTCGATATTCCCATGACCACGCTCCGCACGTTCACCACCGGCACTGGCGCTCAAGGCCAATTTCACTCGCTCCCGGCCCTTGCCGAGCAGGGATTTCCGAATCTAGCGCGCCTGCCTATCTCGATCCGCATCGTCCTTGAGTCGCTCCTGCGCAACAACGACGGCCTCAAGGTCAGCGCGGCAGACATTGCCAACCTCGCCAACTACAACGCCAAGGCCCCAGGCGACTTCGAAATCCCCTTCGTGGTGGCACGCATCGTGCTGCAAGACTTCACCGGCGTGCCCCTGCTCGTCGATCTGGCCGCCATGCGTTCCGCCGTGAGCGCCATGGGCAAGGATGCCAAGATGATCGAACCGCTCGTTCCCGTCGATCTGGTCGTCGATCACTCGGTCCAAGTCGATTATGCCGGCACCGACGATTCTCTCACGCTCAATCTCGATCTGGAATTCCACCGCAACCGCGAGCGCTACGAATTTCTCAAATGGGGCGAACAGGCGTTCGATACCTTCAAAGTCGTCCCCCCGGGCATCGGCATCGTCCATCAGGTGAACCTCGAGTACCTCGCCAAATGCGTCCTCGAAAAAAATGGCGTCTTCTATCCCGACACCCTGGTCGGCACCGACTCCCACACCACCATGATCAACGGCCTCGGCGTCGTTGGCTGGGGCGTCGGCGGCATCGAGGCGGAAGCCGGCATGCTCGGCCAACCCGTCACCTTCCTGGTGCCCGAAGTGGTTGGCGTCTATCTAACGGGTGAACTGGCCGCCGGAGTCACTGCCACTGACCTGGTCCTCTACGTCACTGAAGTGCTGCGCAAAACGAAGGTGGTGGGCAAGTTCGTCGAGTTTTACGGCCCCGGTGCCCGCGCACTGTCACTGCCGGATGACGAGCACCAAAAAATGCACAAAACGTTCGAGCCGTCCTTCCAGCAGAAAGATTTCATCCTCGGCATCGGCGGCGGCACCGGAAAATATTTTGATGAGACGGGAAAACCGTTTGCTGACCATGTTGCGGACACGCTAGCAAAGCGGGCGGACAAGTCAACGACGCGCGCCGGATTTGCCTTCGGCGTTTGACTATTTCCGCAAACTTCTCTAACGTCGCACTCACAAGAATTAACAATCTCCCAATAACTTTATGGCCGCCAAATCGTC
>CAIQXC010000877.1 GCA_903875675.1 Akkermansiaceae bacterium | reverse complement strand
CGAACGTGCCGAGAAAGAGAATTGTTGATTTTAATGACATAATGATTGTAGTGGTTTCTGCCGACGTTTGCTCCTACGGGCGCGATTGAATGGGAAAAGGAATGAGATTGAATGGCTTATGGCCCGTTAGGAGCCACGACTTCGCCTTGTTAGTTCCAGTCCGTGTAAAGAAGCACTCCGACCTTTGACGGAGGAAGGCTCCACGTCCTCACGGTCAGAAAATCTCCGGTTGGGGATGCACACTCGTTAGATGAATCCGGAGGAACCGATGCCCAAGGTGCTGTGACGGCATATTGTGGGTTGCCCGGCACTATCGTATCGCCCGTTCCCGCTACAGACTTTCGAACTGTGAGAGAGCCAATGAAGGCAGGCAAATCCGCTGCGGGAATCTCAAACGTGCCTATCGCCCCGCAGTCGATCATCCATCGTTTCCAAGCGTCCCCACCACTTACAATGTTCGAAGCGCTTGCAGGAACCGAAACACCTTGCTCCCGCGCGATCCGCTTGCTTGGACCAGCGTGCAAGCCAAGTGCAATTCCGACCGCCAACAGGAGGATCAATCCGGATACCAATAGAAGAATTCTCGAGCGTGTTTTCATGGGAGCTTTGGTTTATGCAGGATCGCTTCTGACTATTTCCGGCGAACGCCAAGCCTAGCCGCCGGGCGATTGGAGTGTGGTTGGTGTGGGACAGTGGTGCTGATGCCGGTCGGCTACGGCGATTTGTTAGCTCTTTCTTTTTGGTTGGTGATTTGAATGCAGAAGTTAGAATTGCAGCTGATATTCTTAATCAATTTCATTTACTATTTGAAATTCTCGTTATAATGGAATTGCGGAGCTCGTTCGAATTTACATTTGCGGCCCAATTCCTTGCAGCTTCCACGTTACCATCTGTACTCAATATATTGTCAACCAGAACATCGATCGAGGCATCCTTAGCCGGTCCCTGTTGAAGGCCAC
Organism: Akkermansiaceae bacterium; assembly: GCA_903875675.1. Lineage (GTDB taxonomy): Bacteria > Verrucomicrobiota > Verrucomicrobiia > Verrucomicrobiales > Akkermansiaceae > Luteolibacter. The sequence continues at coordinate 1,354 of CAIQXC010000877.1, read as the reverse complement.
TGATCCAATTAGACGCTTGGATCGAGTCACGCTCTAGCCAATTCCGAGCCACTCCCCTAACTACGCTCAAGGTCGCTTTGTCCGGCGAGTCCAAATATCCACCAATTATGGCCGATGCTTTCAAGGGATCAAACTTCGCAAGATCCTGAGCAGCCTCTAATGTAAGAGCATTTCTGTCATCTTCGTTCATAACTTTGGCAATCTGAAGAAACGGCTCATCATGATCCCACTGGATCCACTCGCTTATCAGCCCTTTAGCGATAGCGGAATTGGCGGCGTAGCCAGAATTCTGAATATTACCTAACAGCCAGGTTCCAGCCTCGGAAGGCTTATTCCGAGCCCAAGTAGCCCCTAGACAGGTCATAAACTTGTCTTGCGCAGCCTTATTCGCTATAGTCTTTGAAGCTTCAACTCCGCCTGCCGGATCAGTGATACCGAAACTACACGCAATGCTTATAGCTGCTTCTGAGGGATTTGGGAAATCCTTTTGAGCATTCAACCAACCTAAGGCGGATTGAGGGTTGTCGGTGGCCATCTTTGAAACCAATTCTTGTGCCAAAGACGTCCGAAATGCCCCATATGGCACATTATCTAGCACAGATGAAAGACGATCAATGTGAGCAGGATCGAGGAGTGCCTCGCTCACTTTTCTTGCCACCGAATTAATCATCCCTCGCCCCGATACTTGCGAAGTCAAGCGCATAGCTTTGTCAAAATCCAGATTCAGACATTTTCTCATACCAAATGCGATCGCATCATCCCTAAGGTCGCCTCTTGGTATTCGCTCTAATACTTCAAGCGCCTTTTTCAAATCCTTTTGGTCAAGAACCGCAAGAAATATACTTGTTAATGCGGTCTGTTTATCAATAATATTTTCCAATTGAAGGGCTCTATTGAGGCAAACATCTACGTCTACGTTAGACCATTCGACTACGATCTTATCGATTTCAATCAACCGTTTCTGATTATCCTTTTCCATTAACGCAGATTGCATTCGATCAGTTTTGGGATTTGCACGAGTCACTGGTCTCTCGACTGTTGTCTGGCACTGACTAAGAGTTTCCCTATTTTTTCGAAGCAACAGGACAAGAGTGATGGTGGCCAGCAGGCCGATACCAAGAATACACTTTGCGCGAAATTGGGTTCGGGTCGCTATCATAAGGGGTAGTCGATTTGTTTGATTCTTCCGGGAGCTAACATTGTTGTTGAACGACCGGTCGGGTTTTTGAGGTACACGACGCGTCGTTGTTCCAGGTGTAACAGCGACCCGGCAGGATACATCCCTGAGTCGTCCTGCGCTTCCGGTGAATTGATGTCGCCGCGAAGGACCTGGCCATGGGAAGTGTCATGTTTG
>CAIQXC010000876.1 GCA_903875675.1 Akkermansiaceae bacterium | reverse complement strand
GTCCGAGTTCGCACGCCTGATGCAACCGCTCATCGAGCGGGATTTTTACGGCCGCAAGGTGCCCGAACCGATCACCGCGCCGGACCTCAAGCAGGTCTATTATGCGAGCAGCGCGAAGGATGCAATCATCCTCGAGTTCGACCAACCGGCCATCTGGCTGGATTCACTGGCCAGCCAGTTCTATCTGGATGACGCCAAGGACAAGGTGGCCAAGGGCAGCGTGAATGGCAACATCATCACTCTCCAACTGAAAGCACCCACCACGGCCGCCAAAATCACCTATCTCAAGGAACTCACCTGGGATGAGAATAACCTAGTTTACGGCAAGAATGGCATCGCTGCGCTGACATTCTGCGACGTGCCGATCCTGGCGGAAAAACCGGTTTCCAAATAGCAGGAATTATTCAACCGTATATGTGCATGTGATGATACCGCCTGATGGGAAAACGCTCCATCTGCCGCCGTTAAATGATGGCCGGAAGCTTATCTCGGCTTCACTTCTGCTAGGCGGCAACGAGGTAAAATTCAGACAATCGGACGAAGCTCTTGAATTGACGTTGCCTGCGGATATGAAATGGGATCCGGTGGATACGGTGATCGAGTTGAAGTGATCAGAGGGTGCTCATTCACAAGTCATCCTTGGTGGGCGCAGGCGGCGCGCCGGAGGCGGTCCATGATGGCGACACCCAGGCCAGTTTCGCTAACGGGTTCTGCGATGATGGCGTCGAGTCCGGCCTCATCGAGGCGGCGCAGGACGAAGAAGAGGCGGATGGCGGCCTCGGCGAGTTTGCCGCTACCGGGGCTGAGCGATTCGATGCATTCCCAGTCGTGAAGGCTGACAAAGGGGCCGTCATCGGCACCGGTATAGCTGAGGAGTCCGTAGCGTTTGCCTTCTTCGGGGTGAAAATCCCCGGGTTGTTCCAGCAAAATGAGCGGGGTTTTCGGCGCGTAATGGCTGGCGAGTTGGCCGGGTGCTAGAAGTGACTGGCCGACAGGATCGCGGACTTTTTCGACTCTGCCAAATTCCTGAAGCTGCTCCTTGGTGATGGGGCCGGCACGGTGCAGGTGGAAGATCGGTTTTTTGGAGGGGCGGTTTTCGATGGAGATGATGGTGCTTTCGATGCCCTCGCTGCAGGCGCCGGCATCGACGACGAGGGGGATGCGTCCGCCGAGTTCCTTGATGACGGCGGAGGCGGATGTGGGGGAAATGCTGCCAAAACGATTGGCACTGGGTGCTGCCAGCGGACGGCCAAATGCCTTGTTGATCGCACGAAACACCGGATGGGCACTTTGTCGCACAGCCACCGTGGACAGCCCACTGGTCACTAAATCGGGCACGTCGGGATGGCGCGGCAGGACCAAAGTGAGCGGGCCGGGCCAGAACTTGCCGATGAGTTGGCTCACGGTGGCGGCAATGTCGTCGGGCACAATCGCGACACTTGCGAGGTCGCCGCGGGCCGCGATGTGGACGATGAGCGGGTCAAACGACGGCCGCTGCTTGGCGGCAAACACCTTGGCGACAGCCACCGGATTGAAGGCGTCTGCCGCCAAGCCATAGACGGTTTCGGTGGGAAGGGCGACAATTTCCCCCTGCTGCAACAAGGCGCAAGCCTCACGCAGGGCGTCTTGCATGTCATCGTCGGCGGCTTGTAGGATTCGGGTCTCTGGCACGCCGCGAGGGTAGCCTGCAAGACGCAAGACGCAAGCCCCGAACCCGGGGCGAGTATGGAGAAGGCAGTCACTTAAACTTTAGCGAGGTGGAGTGGTCGGAGAAGAGGAAGAGATGTCGGTTGTCGGTTGTCCGAGAAGAGGACGAGAGGGAAGAGATGCTGAAAGCAGAAAGGAGAATGCTGATATATGAGGAAGAGAAGATTGCCTCGCGCAAAGCCTCAAGGCCGCAAAACTTCGTATTTCGCCTTGACCTCAATCCGTCTTCCCACTGGAATTCCGGTTGTCCTGAGAATTTGTTGCCACGAATACTATGGGGTTGACGATAGAGTGGCATCCACCACCTCCTCCTATGAGAAATCACACCGTCCATCAAGTTCTATCCACTGCCGGGCTGGCCGCAGCCCTCTATTTCGGCAGCCTCGTCTCCAGTCAAGCCGCCATCGCCATTAGCTGGTCGGGTGGCAGTGGCACACCGCTGTCGCTGACCCTCACCGAGCCGGTGGAGTTTTTGATGACCGCCAATCCAAACAATTATCAGCTGTACTTCGTCATTCAGGGCGCGGGCGATGTGTTCGGAAGTTCGGGTATGCTTTATACGAATGCTCTTTGGTCTGGGATTGGGTTGACGGTTTCCGGGGGGGCCAGCGCGGGAGGCGGAGACTATATCGTGTATTGGAGTTCCGGCGATAGCTACGGTACCGTATCCCCTAATGACGTACAGTTAATGGCATATCGCTGGGCAAACACCGGCAACATCATGACACTCAATGCTGGCACGCTGACTGGTTTGGACAACTTCGCAGGACCGGCTCCAGCCAACGGTGCCTACAACATGTTTCTCGCAGATAACTGGGGAAATCTCGTTGGCGAGGTCGTGCCCGAACCCTCTGCGGCGCTGCTTTCAGGCCTCGGAATGCTCACCCTGCTGCGCCGCCGCCGCTAAGCAGAGCCACGGTCGTCACGAAGCCAGGCGCTGGGCGGGCAAGGCGGCGTGGCCTCCAGCGGTACGCTGGAACCATGATCAGGCCGTCGGATTTATTGGCCAGCGCCGCCATTCACGCAGCGCCACGATGAAAGAAGCCGCAGCACGCATCAAAATCAAAAAACTGCTAGAAAACGCGGGTTGGCGATTTTTCGCGGACGCGAACTGCCCCGCGAACATCCAGCTCGAAACCTGCCGAAACCGGCCACCGAGCGTGGAGAAGCCGGGATTTGTGCAGAACGAAATTCAATCAACTCACCGCTGGCCGGTCCACGGCTTTGCGATGCAGGGTTGCCATCAGGGGTCAGAACTCAGCATTCGACCTCGCTTTCGACAACGGATCGAGCAAGTCGAATTCCCTAAGTGTCGGCTGCGGGTGGCCCAGCAACATCTCAAACAAATGTTACCATGCGAGCAGCAACCGCCGGGTGGGCGGATAGAGTTGGAGAG
>CAIQXC010000875.1 GCA_903875675.1 Akkermansiaceae bacterium | reverse complement strand
GTGTCGCCTTCAATGTGGCCATCGGGATTGACGAAGCGCTGGTTGAAGACGGCTTTGATTTGATTGAACAACGCGCCATAGCGTTGCGCGTCATCCTTGCGGCCTAACACATCAGCCATTTTTGCCAGCAATTCCGTGGAGTGGGCGAAGAAAGCGGTGGCGAAAACCACGTTTGGCACCGAGCCGCCTTTGTTAGGCCAATCCTTCTGTTGCACCCAGTCCCCGTTGAGCCAGTCGTTGAAGTCGCTGTTCCGGTTGTTCGTCCAGGTCAGATCCGGATTGTTGCGGTGGATGTAGTCAACCCAGCGGCGGGCGGCCTCGAAGTGCTCTTCCAGCAGCCGGGTGTCGGCATAGTTCTGATAGACGCGCCACGGGATGATCGTGCCCGCATCGCCCCAGGCCGGGGAGCCGGAGAGGCCCTTGTTGGGGTCGCGGGGATGTGGCGCGAAATCCGGGAACCGTCCGTCATCGGCCTGGTCGTCGCGGATATCTTGGGAGAACTTGGTGAAGAAGGCGGCCATATCCATGTTGAAGATGGCCGTTTGGGAAAAGGCTTGGATGTCGCCCATCCAGCCGAGGCGTTCATCGCGCTGAGGGCAGTCGGTGGGGGCGCTCATCAGGTTGCCGCGTTGGGTCCAGAGGATGTTTTGCATGAGCTGGTTGAGCGACGGGTCGGAGCACTCGAAGCTGCCGGTGATCGGTGCGGCAGAGTGAATGACCAGTCCGCTGAGGGAGTTGAGTGTGGGCGGCTGGGCGAGGCCGGTGAGTTCGACGAAGCGGAAGCCGTGGTAGGTGAAGTGCGGTTGGAAGACAAACCCGCCGTTGGCCCGGGGGGTGTAGTGGTCGGCTTGCAGGGTGCCACGCAAATTCGGGGTGTAAATCGTGCCATCGTCGCTGAGCATCTCGGCATGGCGGAGGGTGACGGTCTGGTTGGCGGCACCGACCGCTTTGAGGCGGCACCAGCCCACCATGTTCTGGCCGAAATCGAACACGAACACGCCAGGCTTCGGCTCGCTCAACTTGATGGCAGCCAGTTCCCTTTCCACCCGGATTGGTTCGTTGCGCTGCCAGACCAGCCGCCGCGAATCGAGGGCCATACTCTGCGCGGGCTGCCATGCCGACGCGTCAAACCCCGGCATGTCCCAGCCGGTCATTTCCTTGCGGGCATCATAGACTTCGCCGTCGTAGATGCCGGCGGAGCGGATCGGTCCGGCGCTCGTGCAATTCCAGGAGCCGTCGGAGGCAATCGTCTGGGTCTGACCGTCGGCAAATTCGACTTCAAGTTGAAACAGAAATTGGAGCTGCCTGCCGTAGCCAAACCCGCTCGAAAACTGCAGGCGGCCAGCGAACCAACCTTCGCCCAACATTGCGGCCACGGCGTTGTCGCCCTGCCGGAGGTTGGAGGTCACATCATACGATTGATAGTGGACGCGCTTGCGGTAGTTCGTCCATTCCGGCGCGAGCAAGCGGTCGCCGATGCGTTGGCCGTTCAGGCGAAGTTCGTACAGGCCCAACGCGCTGGCATAGGCCGTGGCACGCTTGATGGGGCGATCCAAGGTGAAAGACTTGCGGACCATCGTGGCCGGCAGCGGGCCGCCGCTGCCGCTGGGTTTCACCGTCGTTAATTCGTTATCGGTTAGATTGATTTTCGCCCACGGACCGGTTTCAACGGAGTCCAGTGCCAGCACCGCGGCGTTTTTTGCCAGATTGGTTTCGCCGTTCAAAACCTGCATTTCTGCCAGCGCGAAAGCAAAGTTGGTGCCGTCTCGTCGGCCCAGGCGGGTGACCGTGAGCCGGACCCAACGAGCCGTCGTGGCCGAGAAACGTATGATCGGCGCGGTGGTGCCGGGATTGGGGACGTCCGCCGCCGTCTGGTCGGCCAGCACGCGGGCGTCGGAGAAATCGGCGAGTGACGCGCCCTCGATCTTAAACCGCACCGGGAAGAGGAAACCCGGCGTGTCGGGTTGCCAGTCGTAAGGACGCGCCGGAAACAACCGCACCGCGTCGAAGGTCTGCGCTTGGCCTAGATCGATGGCGACCCACTTGGGGGCGTCCGCGGCATTTGAGGTTTCGCTGTGATAGCCGTTGAGCGGACCGCGCACGGTGGCAGCGGTGGCGGGCTCGGCGATCCACTTTGCACGCCAGTCCGACGCTTGAAGCAGCCCCATCGTCCAGGCGGCGGGTGCGCTCCAAGGGGATGGCAGATCGCCCTCGCACCAAACCCGCACCTTCCACCAAACCTGCTGCCGCGATTGGAGTGCTTGCCCGGCATAAGCGACCTGAAGGGTCTGATCGGAAGCAATCCGACCGCTGTCCCACACATGGCCCTGCGCTCCGGCCAGCTTCTCCGGCGAACTGGCCACCCATACTTGATAGGCGGACTGTCGCAGCGCTCTGGCCTGCGCCGGGCCCTTGAGCGTCCACGACAAACGCGGCCGGACCACATCAATGCCTGACGGGTCTTGGAGGTACTCGCAGCGCAGATCGCTCGGAACGATGGCTGTGCCAGCCTCCGGGGCGGCGGGTGTTGTTACCTCACCGGCCTGGGCGGGTGCCGGCGCAGCAAATCCCGAGAGGGTGGCGATGACCGCCATGACAAGCGTGTTGCGACGGGAAAAATGGGTCAATAACAGGTGGGATCGGGTAGGTTGAATGACTGGAATGGGCATTTCGGGTGGATTTGGTTGGGGGGGC
>CAIQXC010000874.1 GCA_903875675.1 Akkermansiaceae bacterium | reverse complement strand
GAACAACTTGTATCACTTCTCCAGAGCGGTACGGAACGCATGCATGTTTCGATGTCGATCCTGCGTCCACCCGATGCGCAGTTGTCTATCATCAGACCTGGATGCTGTGCCAGAAGACTGTCCCACACCTGGTAATGACCCTCAACATAGCGGATCTCGGTCATTCCCTGCCTATCCGGCGTGTCATTGCCCCTCCAAAAGTCAAGAGGATCCATGTTAAAATCATTTCTGTAGATATCGATTCCGTATTCGGTGATTCTCTTTGACAGGAGATCGGTCAAAAACTGCCGGGCTGCCGGGTCATTTAACTTGTAGAGGCCGCCGTCTTTGCCTCCGAAGACAAACTCAGGGTGCTCTGCTGCAATCTGCGTCCCCGCACAAACTCGTTCCGGTTCGAACCATAACAGAAATTTCATCTGGTTCTTGTGGCACCAATCCGAGACGGGCATCAGCCCATGGGGAAACTCATTGGGCTTGGCATACCAGTTGCCAACGCCATTGGGAAAGCCTCCAGGAAACCATGCTGCATCTAGCCACATCGTATCCATCCCGATCTCACAGGCGGCTTTGGACGCGGCAATCTGCCCGGCTTCGGTGGCCCAGTCCGCGCGGCTTTGCGAGTAACGGTCGAAGCACTGCAAGGCCATGGGCAGCCTTGCCGGTTTGCCATCATGCTTCGGCACATACTCATAGAGCAACAATCTGCGCCAGCGGTTGTGGGCGTCTGTGCGATCCCCTTTCCAAGGCATGATAACGATACGTGGCGTGCGGATTTTTTCGCCTGGATGGAGCAACAGATGAGTGAGTTGCATGCCCGCAGCAACCCTCATGGAGCCGGTGGCACTGCGCTCGAAGGCCGCCGCCCATTGTCCGGACCAACCGATTGCGGCAATCATTCCCGAACCGGCGTATTCGAGATTGAAAAACGGGAACGCACTTGTGTTAGATGAACGACCACCGGATGGGGCCATGCGGACGCATTTGCCGACCTCGATCACAGTATCCGTCGCCTTGAATGACTGATCTCCACAAGCATCACCCTGCAGTTGGTGGAGTGTCATCGGCCCCTTGCCATTTGTAGCACCGACCGTCAAGTCGAGAGCCTGAATATTCTCGATGACGGGTGTATCCCGGTCGCCCGTATTCTCGAAGAACAACACCCAATCGACTGCGGGATACGTCTTGAAGACCTTTACATCAGCGGTGACGGCAAGACCGGTGAGCGGATCGGCCCACTTCACCAGATACCGGGTGAAGTCCTGATGATCCATCTTCTCGACCGTTTGCTTCCAGTTTTTCAGGAACCCGGGCGATGGTTTGCCATCCATGGTGAATGAGAATGGCAGTGTTTCCGCAAACAGTGACTGATCTCGATTTTGATCAAGCCAGCGCACGCTTCCATCGTCCATGACGAAGCAGGCATCGGCCCAGTCCGCCTGGTCGTAGGAGGGACCATCCGGGGTGGTGTCCACTTTTAGAACGATAACTTTTGTTGAACTGGCAAGCTCAATGGATACTGGATGCGGGGAGTCGCCGCCCTTCAAGATTGGCGTATGGAGAACTGCCTTGCCACCCATCTCAGCGATGAATTCGACACTGCCCCGGGTGCCTTGCGTGTCATAGTTGTTATCGATGCCCACGCTGGCTTTGAACAGCTTTGCACCCGCTGGCACGTCAACCGCTATTTCGCTGTTAGCATGAGTACCGAGACCATGCTCGAAGTGGCTTCTGCCGATAGTTATGGGGGTATCCATGCACGATTGGCCGAAGTGGAGAGAGCTATAGTCCTGGTGCCGGACATGAACCCCAATCCATTGGCTGCTGGCGTCTGCCTTGATGCCGGCAAACGCCGTGCCGGCCCATTGGGTGACTTGCTGAATATCGCGGGAGCTGGCCATCACCGAATCCTTGCTGGCAGTGGCAGGGATATCCGGCTCACGGGTGGCCTTGTCCGTACCTTGGGCGTCTGCACGACAAAGCAGAAGGGGCACCCAAGCGATCAACAGAAACCGTGATATTTTTCGCATTTGATGATTTGAAGTTGAAGGATCCCGAGAGGCTGGCTGGGGCACCATCACTGCCCCGCATAGATTGACTTCATATTCCAGCTCTTAAGTTGCTTGACGGTGACGTCAGCGCCCTTGCTGAACAGACTGATACCCGTGTTTTCCGGGGCATAGCCACGGCGGGCGGTGAGGGCGGCCTGACGTTCATTGGCGAAGACTTCGACGAGGTTTTTGTCGATGAATATCCGCAAGGAAAGGTCTTCGCCGGGCTTGAGTTCAAAGGGTGCGTCAACATTACCGACTAGCAATGTCTTGGTTGCAGGGATATAGGAAACCCGGAGTCCGTTAGCCCCATCCTTGTCACAAAGGACGTCCAGGCCGCACTCTTGTGACGCAGGTGCCTTGATCGTTAATTCCAGTTCCAAGGTATTGCCGCTGATTTTGGTGAGCTTGGTCGTGGCATCGCTTTTGACGGCGATGTCTCGTTGCTGTTTTTCGTCGCAGCGGAGTGATTCCAGCTCCTTCAATGGCTTGATCCTGAGCACACCGTCTTTGGGTAGCGACAACTCACGCGGCAGTGACTGGACACCCGATGGCTCAATGGGCAGATCAACCAGCCACGCCCACATCACCCGGCGACCGTCCTTGGCAAGCACCGATTCGGGTGCGAAGAAGCACTTGCCATTCCATGTCATGCGGGCATGAAAATCGGGCGAGAATTTTTCATTTTTCCATTCACCAAGGTAGTAGCGGCAGCCTAAATTATGACTGATGCAGAGCAACATATATTTATCGCCGATCTTGAAGAAATTCGGACAGGACACATCTTCGCCTTGATGCACGTCTGGCATGTCGTGGTCCAGGAACAAGCCGAGGTAGTCCCAGTTTTTCAAGTCAGTTGACTTGAAGAGAGTTGGCGGTTTACCACTGCCCGGGCTGCCACCGGAAAGCGCGTAGTAATTGTCACCATCGAGCCACGCGTCCGGATCCCAGTTGGCGATTTTGTCTCCATCCTGGCCGGGGTTGATTTTGGGCTCGAGCGGATAGGACTTGCCCCATGTCTCGAGCTTGTCGTCCTGCGCGATGGCAAGCTGATTGCGGCCGGATCCCCAGCCATGATAGATGATAGCGGGTTGCCCTTCCTTGGTGAAAAACCCCGTACCGCTGAACATGCCGTGGCCAATGATTCTCTGGGTAAGCGTGGTCGGCTGCCACTTCCAGTGCACCAAGTCATCGCTGGAAACATGGGCAAAATTCACGCCATCGTGGTTATAGATATAGTGCAGGTGATACTTGCCTTTCCAGTAGAAGGCACAATTCGGGTCGCCCGGGAAGGCTCCGCCTGGACCGGGGTGGATCAAGTGATAGGTCAGCCAGTTAGGCGGCGGGTTGGCAGGCATGGCGGGGATAGGGGCCGGGCCTAACGGGACGGGAGGCGCACCTAACGCAGCGACGTTATTTCCATCGATTTTGCTGGAGGAGGCAATGAGAATGGCACCATTTGATCCCAGGACCAAACGACCGTTTTCGATGTGTGCGCCGCCGAAGAGGTTATTGACCGGGAAGTGGCCCATCCGGTCGGTTTCCTTGCCTTTTTCGAACGTCCACCATGCATACGGTTTGATAGGTGATTCTATTTTGGGCTGCAATTTTTTGATATCATCGGCATTCAGTGCGCGGTCATAGATTCTGGCATCCTCGATCGAACCCTGCAATGTTTGGCCGGTTGCCGCCCCTTGATGCCGCAGGCCGAAGACTGCCATGAGGTTCTTGGAGCTCAGCAGATCGATGTTATTGGCTTCGTACGAGGCGTAGGGTTCGTCATTGCGGGAGATGACGATCCGGTTCCCGTGATAGACGACGGCCAGCTTAACGAGCGTCTTCGCATCGGCATGTTCGGCGGCATTGGCGTCCTGCTTGCCCTGGCTGCGCTTGAAAAAGTCACTGCCAGCCATCCATCTGCCGGCGGAATTCTCACCGAAGACAATTCCATCGAATTGATCCGAGGATTGAACTGTGAGGGCGCTTCCACCTTGTTGGCTGGTATTGGCCAGGCAAACCCACGATACTAGGGATTTGTCGCTGCCCGCAGCGAGGGCAGTGCAAGCCGCAAGCGTGGCCAGGCCACCTACCAGCAAGCCGTGAATTGTCATCGAATGGATGGATTGTTTCATGTCAGTTGTCGCTGTTTTGTTATCGTTTCCCAGTGAATTTCATTGCATTTTGAAGTCACACATCGATTTTTAGAATCGTCGCCGAGTGATATTTAGTCGGAGTGGGTGCATGGCTTGCAGCTAGATTGATTGGAAACTTGAAAATTGCAAGGATCCGTGAGGGTGTCTTCCACCGATCATCGGCACAAGAATGTTGCCTGCCGAGGGGACGGGCAACAGCCTGCCATATTCCCCCATTTGGGGGGGTGGCAACACGCGGTCCGGCGTGCTACAAACGTCGGCGTGACCGGATCGGTATCCTCGACAAAGAACTCAACTAGGCGGGGGTGCGTTTTTCGCTGCAATACATCGTCAAGTGCCTGGACATTCCCGGTTCGGTATATCTCGACGTGCGGCGGCGCAAAGAATGAGCCGTCCTAAAAATCAATGGTGCCCATCCAAGTGATGAGCGAGCATCGCTGCGAGATCATTCATTTTGCAGGGTTTCGAGAGATAGTCATCCATGCCGGCGGCCAGGCACCTCTCGCGGTCGCCGGGCATCACGTTGGCCGTGAAGGCGATGATGGCCACACGCTCGGCCGTTCCCGCCTCCATCGCGCGGATTTTTCCGGTCGTTTCCAGCCCGTCCATCACCGGCATCGCCAAATCCAAGAGAATAGCTACAAATTTCCCCGGCACAAATTCCTTGAGTGCGCTGGCTCCATCGGTTGCCACTTGGACGCGGTATCCGAGGCTCTGAAGCATTCTGCCGGCAATTGTCCGGCTGGGCTTGTCATCATCCACAACGAGCACCAGGGCGGCGGCAGGCGGTGTGTTGTCCGATGTCTCGTGGACTGGAGTAACCGGGGACAACGAAGGTGATGGATCCAACGGGAAGTGGAATGTGAACGCGCTGCCTTGCCCGGGGGTGGAGTCGATGGTGATCGAGCCGTCCATGACTTTGGCGATTCGCCCGGAAATGGCGAGCCCCAAGCCCGTGCCACCAAACTGGCGGTTTGTTTGCAATTCGCCCTGCACGAAGGGTTCGAACAATCGGCTGATCACCTCTGGAGATATCCCGATGCCGGTGTCTTCACAGCGGAAATCCAGAAACCGCTGTCCACTGCGAATCGTGGTGGCAACGCGCAGGACCACCGAGCCACCGGAGGTGAATTTGACGGCGTTGCCGAGCAGGTTGATGAGGACCTGACGAATTCGGCGCTCATCACCCATGATATGCTCAGGGATCTCGTCAGCCACTTCACAACGCAACTCCAGTCCTTTGTCCTCGGCCACTTTGCGAATCGTGTCCATGGACGCCTTAATGAGGTCGGCTACCTTCAGCGGCTCGACGTGGATTGCCAGAGCGCCTTTTTCCATGCTGGAAAAATCCAGGATATCATTGACGACAGAGAGGAGGTGTTCGCCGCTTTCAGTGATCATCTGGGCAAAATCCAGTTGTTCCTCATTGAGTTGGGTGAAGGAGAGCAGTTTGGGGTAGCCCAGCACGCCGTTGAGCGGGGTGCGCAGTTCGTGGCTCATGATGGAAAGAAACTCGGTCTTGGCGCGGGTGGCGGCTTGGGCGGCGTCGAGAGAAGCACGCAGCTCGTCTTCGAGGGATTTGCGCTCGCTGATATCAAAGCAATATCCGATGTAGCCGCAGAACTCGCCGGATAAATCGTGGAGCGGTATGCCGGAATCACTGATCCAACTGTACGTCCCGTCAGGACGCCGCAGCTGGTAATCCATATCAAAGGAGCACCGCTCGCCAAACGCTTCCAAAAAAATTTTCAGGCAGCGGTCAAAATCGTCCGGGTGCACGCCCTCCGTCCATCCGTCACCTAATTCCTGCTCCATCGTGCGCCCGGTAAACTCCAACCACGTCGCATTGAACCAGTGGCACTTCGCATCCACGCCTGCCCGCCAAATCAATGCCGGCGCCTCATTCAGCAGTCGCTTGTGAAATTCCAATGCCGCGGCTAGCTTCTCCTCCGCCAACTTGCACTCGCTGATGACATCAAAAATCGCCACAAAGAAACCCATTTGAGGGCTGTAAACCGATACGGAAAACCAATCCCTGAGGGCCTCGACAAACCATTCGAATTTCTCGGGTTGCCCGCCCTGTGCCACCCGGGCGTAAGTTTCAAACAATGACTGATCCGTGTCTCGAAGGCTCGGAATCACCTCAGAGACGCGTCTTCCGACAACCTCCTTCAACCCGGTCAATCTCTCAAACGCCCCGTTGACTGAAAGGTAAATCCAATCCACCGCACGTCCCTCTTCAAAAAGCATCTGGCAATACGCGACCCCCTCGGCCATGTTCTCAAAGAGCTGACGGTAAGTTTCGTCATCCACAACCATCTGCTGGCTTCGATCAAGATCCACCCATTCCCCCTGATCCGGCAGACGGGTCTCAACTGGCTGGTTTTTTTCCATTGCGGGTCGGATAGGTCTAAGCAGAGGTGAGCCCAGTGCCCGCCAAACAAAGCAGAGGCATGACAGATCACCTAAAGACGGCCGGAAGGTGTAACCCCATCTACCGGGTGTCAAACGCAATTTACCGCCTAAATCGCATCTTCGTCATAAACGAGGTCGATTGCTGAGTTCACAACAAGCCGGCACCCGCAGCCGCGCTGACCGGATAGATTTCTGGTCGGATCTCTGTGGCGGCGAAATATTGCGAACGCACAGCGGCGGCGAACGCGTCGAGCTGATCCACCTGCACCAGAGCGACCATGCAGCCGCCGAAGCCGGCCCCTGCCTGACGGGCGCCGAGCACACCCGGAGCGGCGAGCATGGCGGCCATCATGGTGTGCATTGCCAGCGAGGTAATTTCGTAGAGATGGGATGCGCCGTGGAACGAAGCGGCTGTGAGTTCGGCCATAGCGCGGTGG
>CAIQXC010000873.1 GCA_903875675.1 Akkermansiaceae bacterium | reverse complement strand
TCTCCCCGTTAGCCAGCCCTGCGGGCTTCTAGCAGATTAACGGAATTCTGAACGCCCCCGAAGGATGCCCCCCCGGTAGCCGGGTGGCAGGCCCGCACGTTCTGCAGAAAGCAGCCAATCGTGAAATCAAACGCCGAAAATGACCAAACCAAATGCAAAGTATATCGCATTGCCTCAGTCCTATTTGTTACAGTGCTGGCAAGTTTCGGGTGCTCGAAGCGTCCAGAACCTGTCGGCTTGGCCGACTGGCCTGCAGTTATCCTCGTCACCGAAGACATGCTAACCCGAGGAGACACAACTTCCCTAATTAGTCACACAGACATATCAGGGATGCCCAGTGACAAGCTAAAGAATGTCGAAGAGGTACTCCAAAGTTGGCATGGGGTTCCAAAACACCTTAAACTTGACAAAGTCGAGATTATCGACCCAAAAGACTTCAAATATCACGAGGACATGTCGGAGCAGATGGCAAGAGCATTTGGGACACCCAAATGGAGCAGGCCTCCCGAGACGATAATTGTCTATCGGTATTCCGGAACGGATGGTGTAAAAGTAAGATATGATTTTGGCGTCTTCCAGGACTGTGGGAAATGGTATTTTTCAGCCTGCTACCCTGAATAGTTGGAATGCAGAACAAGACATCGCACCGAATGACCGCCAAGCTCCACAACCGCAACTTCAACGACAGCTCAATCGCCGGTCATCGGTGGATATGAGCGTTCTGCAAATATTCATTTATGAAGAAGCGATCTGCACTTATTTTGTTCGGCTCTCTCTTAGCGGGCTGCATCGGTTACGCCGCTTGGTGCTGGCGACCGTTTTACTTGGCACCGACCATCGCCGATGCCAGAATTCCTCAGGCGGGCCGGGTGGCCGTTGAGAATTGGATGAGGTCAACTGGCCAATCGATGCCGCCACGGTTCACTCCTTCTGAAGGATTCAAGGCACTTTGCCACCCATGGTCGGTCCAGCGTCGTCCCCATCTTTTCATAAGTGAGATAACTGAAGGTCAGGTGACATCCTTTCTTGTGGAATACTCCCCCAGCGCTTGTTGCGACCTCTTCGCCGTGATAGAAGGAGAGTGGGTAGCGGTTGGCTTTGTTTCCAATCCTCATCGGTGACGACGCATCTATTTCGGGGGGGCAACGACAAAGCCAGCAGTCGTTTACTTACTGAGTTCCACCCCCCATAATTTGCCCAGCAATGCGCACATCTCGGGGTCGTGCTGTTGCAATTCGGCGCGGGTGTACGGGAAAAAATCGTTGTGGCCGAAATACGCCTCGGTGGATTCCGCGAAGTACTCAAACGGATTGGTTAGCGCATAAGCGCGGTCCATGCGCTTGCGGCCCTCGGAATCCTGACGCTCGACGCGGTCATACTTGCCGCTGGCCTTGGCTTTTTGGTAGGCGGCGGCGATTTCGCCGATGGCGGGTTGGCCACCGAGCACGCGGTCGTGATAGGCGTGGGCGAGTTCATGCAAGACGAAGTTAGGCATGCGGCGGGTTTCGGCCTCGAAGATGCGCACGTTGGTGAACTCGACGCCCCGGGCCATGGCCGGATTGCGTCCGTTCTCGCTTAACCAAGGGCCTTGAGAATGATACTCGGCACGCGGTGGAATCTGAGGATACTCCGGCGAAATCCAAAGCGAAACTTTGCGTAACTCGGCAACAGCAGGGGCCGGCACCACCCGCACGATTTCCGCTAGCTGCGCTTCTAGCAGCTCAAGGGCGCGTGCTGTGGCCTTGGCCTCGGTGGCCAGCAATTCGCGGCTGAGGTGGACGTTCCAGCCTTGGATGTTCCTGATTTCGTGGTGGCTATCGGGGTTTGCCGCTTGTTCCCTCGCCACCGCCTTGGCATGAATCTGCGCTTGGGCCTGGCGCAGGCGCTGCGGCCACTCGAAGGTCGGCGCGCCTGCCGGATCGTAGCCAGCCAGATGGCCGCTGAGGCGGGTCGCCGGCTTGGTGTGTTGCACCACCGTGTCGCCAAACACCTCGCGACAGAGTGCGGCGAGGGCCGGATCGTATTCCAGCAATGTTTCACGGGTATGCACATGATTGTGATCGTGATCATTCACCCGATCGTGCCCATACCAACCAGCCACGCCGACGGCAAAGTACTCGCAATGGTTCACCGCAGCATACTTACCCTTCCACAGGCCGGCCTTCATCGCCGCAGCGTAGGTGGCTTGCAGACGTGCGTCGAACGTCGGGTCCACGTTCATCATGCCGCGCAGATGGATGTTATGGGCAAACTCGTGGATGAGAATACTCTCCTTGGCATACGGGTCGCCCGGGTAGCAAAGGACATTCTCCTCGGCACAAACGCAAAACGGGTCGGTATCGCTGCCACCGAGGCCACGGGCCCTCGCATCCCAATAGTCCTTGG
>CAIQXC010000872.1 GCA_903875675.1 Akkermansiaceae bacterium | reverse complement strand
CAGCGGTTGCTGGACGCCCGTCGTGTGGATGGGTTGGAGTTTTTCGACCAAGCCGAGCGCGATCACAACTTCCACGGCGAAAAGTCGGCGGCAGGCGATCACAACGGCCGCCGCTGGCGCCACTGTGATGCAGGCGGCTCGTTCCAGTATGATCTGAAAGTGCTTGCCGGGCAGGCGCAGGTTTTAAGCTGCTGTTATTGGGGTTCCGATGGCGGCCGCACCTTCGATATCCTCGTTGATGGCCGAAAAATCGCCACCGAACAACTCAAAGGTGAGAAGCCCGACGCGTTCTTCGACAGGGAGTACCCGCTGCCCGCAGACTTGCTCCAAGGCAAGACGAAGGTCACCGTTAAATTCCAACCGGTCGGCAACAGCCAGGCCGGTGGCGTTTTCGGCTGCTACATCATGAAGGCAAATTGAGTGGCGCTGCTGACCTGAGCGAAAACAAAATGTGATGGATTTTGCCAAGTGGTGGCGTAAGGTCATCGCCAATCTTCACCCCCAACCCGACCATGAAATTGCAATCGATGCTATCCAAACCGGCGTCCGCCCAGTGCCCTGCCGCCACCCACGCCGTTCCCAATCATTACCTTTCCGCAAGTCTCGGCCTGTTGCTGGCATTGGCTGGCGGGTCCATCGCGGTGGCTGCTGAGTGGGCACCGGTGCCGGGGCATATCATGACGCGCTGGGCCAAGGATGTATCCCCTGGCAACGCGCTACCGGAGTATCCCCGCCCGCAGATGGTGCGCAAGGACTGGCTCAACCTCAACGGCCTCTGGGAGTTGGCGATCACCAAGAAGGACGATGCCCGACCCGCCACTTTTGATAAAAATATCCTCGTCCCCTATCCCGTCGAATCAGCGCTTTCCGGCGTCGGTCATATCGTCAAACCTGAGGAGCGCGTCTGGTACAAGCGCTCGGTGGAAATCCCCAAAACCTGGCAAGGCCAGCGGGTGATGCTCAACTTCGGCGCGGTCGATTGGGATTGCGTCGTATCCGTCAACGGCAAGGAAGTGGGCAAGCACACAGGCGGCTACAACCCGTTCGGTTGCGATATCACCGAGGCATTGAACGCCTCCGGCAACCAGGAAATCGTCGTCTCGGTGTGGGACCCGACCGATGTCGGCCAACCGCACGGCAAACAGGTGCTCAACCCCGGTGGCATCATGTACACCGCCACATCGGGCATTTGGCGCACCGTCTGGCTCGAACCCGTTGCCCCATCCCACATCGCCTCATACACCGCCATCCCGGACTTGGATCAGGAACAGGTCAAAGTGAAAATCAAGGCCGCCGGGGCCAGTGCCAACGCGCTGGTCAAAGTCACCGCTCTGGATGGCGGCCAGGTGGCGGCCAGCGCCAGCGGCAAGCCCGGCGAGGAGCTGATCCTCAAGCTCAAGAGCCCCAAACTGTGGTCTCCAGACAAGCCGTTTCTCTATGACTTGCAGGTGAGCCTGACGGATGACAAATCCGCAGACGCGTTCACGGGCTACTTCGGGATGCGCAAAATTTCCCTGCTCAAGGACGAAGCCGGCGTCAATCGCCTGGCCCTCAATAACAAGCCGCTCTTCCAGTATGGCCCGCTGGACCAAGGGTTCTGGCCCGATGGCCTCTACACCGCCCCCACCGATGCCGCCTTGAAATACGATCTGGAGGTCACCAAACAACTCGGCTGCAACATGCTCCGCAAACACGTCAAGGTCGAGCCGGACCGCATGTACTATTGGGCCGATAAGCTGGGCTTGCTCATCTGGCAGGACATGCCAGCCGGTGGCAACCCGGAGGACAAACGCCCGAACTTCGAGCGCGAACTCAATGAAATGATCGACTCCCTCGAAAACCATCCGTCCATCATCATGTGGGTGGTTTTCAACGAGGGCTGGGGGCAATATGACACCCCGAGGCTCACCCAAATGGTCAAACAGCGCGATCCTAACAGGCTTGTCAACAATGCCAGCGGCTGGACGGACATGAAGTGCGGCGATGTCATGGATATGCACAATTACCCGGGTCCGGGGATGCCCGGTCTCGAGCCCACCCGGGCTGCGGTGCTTGGTGAATTTGGTGGATTGGGCCGGCCGGTCAAGGATCACATCTGGAAGGACGCCGGCGCTTGGGGCTATGTGAGTTTCAAAACACCCGCAGAGGCCACCGAGGCTTATGTCGGCTTGCTCACCCGCATGCGCCCCCTTATCGCCAAGGGTCTGTCAGCCGCAGTGTACACCCAGACGTCCGACGTGGAAGTCGAGGTCAACGGCATGATGACCTATGACCGCGAACAGATTAAGTTCGACGCCACCCGCGCGGCCGAGGCTGCGGCTTTGCTCTATCAACCACAGGTGGCACCCAAGGTGCTCGTCCCGAGTGCCGAGCAAGGCGTGAAGGTGATGTGGAAGTACACCACCCAAAAACCAGCGGATGGCTGGCAGGCGGCGGGTTTTGACGACTCCGCATGGAAGGAAGGGGCAGCTTCGTTTGGCACGATCCAATCGGCCACGCCGTGGACGAGCGCGGACATTTGGATCCGCCGCAGCTTCGAGTTGCAGGCCGTGCCCCCCAAGCTGTGCCTCAGTGTGTTCCATGACGAGGACGCTGAAATTTTTCTCAATGGCAAACATGCCGCCTCCCTAACTGGGTATAACACGTCCTACGAAGCCTTCCCGCTCTCGCCCGACGCCGTTAAGTTACTCACCCCCGGCAAAAATTCCATCGCCATCCATTGCCACCAAACCACCGGCGGCCAGAATATCGACTGCGGCATCGGCGAAACGCTCGAGACAAAGCCCAAGTAGCCCCGCCATTCCGCGCAGAGCTTCGCTTCGCTCACTCACCGTCTTGGCGCAACACTTGGCAAGCGTTGCGCCATGCTTGTTAGATGCCTGATTGCGCTCGACTTGAAGGGGGCGCGCCGATATGGGTTGCGCCGATGAAATCCCGTCCGCATGGAAATTTCCCTTCGCAGGGGCGTCCCGCTCCGCACGAGCGCCAGGCACGCGAGAATCGCCACGTCCAAGCCATCGAAAAAATCACTCCTGCGCTTGATGAGGATGAGTTGCTGGCGATCGTGGCGGCGCAGGCGAGGCCCTTCGTGTTGGTTCTCGATTGCGTGCAAGACCCGCACAATCTAGGGGCGATTTTGCGCACGGCGGATGCCGCCGGGGTGCATGCGGTGGTCACCACCAAAGACAAGGCGGTGGGCATCACCGAAACGGTGCGCCGGGTGTCCGTGGGTGCCGCCGATTACGTCCCGTTCGCTCAAGTGACGAATCTGGCCCGCACCATGGAAAAACTCAAAGCCGCTGGCTTGTGGTTAGTGGGTACGTCCGAGCGGGCCACCAAGTCAATTTACCAAACAGACCTACAGGGCCCGTTGGCCCTCGTGCTGGGGGCTGAGGAAAAGGGAATGCGCCGCCTCACCGAGGAAAACTGTGATTTTTTAGCAGTTATACCGATGGCCGGCAAGGTTGAGTGTCTCAATGTTTCCGTGGCGGCCGGAGTATGTTTGTTCGAGGCAGTGCGCCAGCGTGCAATCGGCCCTCAATCGAACCCTTGAAAATTATGCCCCATTCTTCCGGCATCGTGGAATCGCCCATCATTTCCACGCTCAAGCAACCCGTGCGCATCCTTTCGGATTTGCATCTGGCCCACCAAGTGTCGCGCATCGCCCGGGTGTCCGCTTTGCGGCCACTGGTGGCGGGAGCTGGCACCGTCATCTTCAATGGTGACACATGGCAGGAACTCACGATCGCGGTGACCAAACGCTCGGCTGAAATGTTAGAGGAATTGCGCCACCTGTGCGCCGAAGAAGGCTGCGCAACCGTTTTCCTCCCCGGCAATCACGACCCGAGTTGGCCCGGCCCGGGCTGGGTGGAGTTGGCCGGTGGCCGGATCATTGTCACCCATGGCGATTCCTTGATGCCCGACGGCTCGCCATGGAAACGCGAGGTGCTCGCCAACCGCCAGCAGGTGCTCGATTTGTGGAGCGACTACCCGCTGGCCACCACTGATCCGGTGCAACGGCTCTGCTTGGCCCGTGCGATGGCCCGTGCCCTGCCCACACAGGAAAAACCGTTTGGCCGCCGACTTTGGCAACAGGTCCGAGATGCAGTCTATCCGCCGCAACGAGCGCTACGCATCCTGCAAGCCTGGTGGACTCAAGCTGCGGCTGGGGCAAATTTCTGCAAATGTTATTTCCCACAGGCGGAAGTATTGATCGTGGGGCATTTTCATCGCCATGGTTGCTGGCGAAAAGGCGGCCGCTTGGTCATCAACACCGGTTCGTTCATGCACCCGGGCCGCGCCCATTGGGTCGAGTGGAATGACGGTTGGCTGCGCCGAGGCATGATCGATGAAGCCCCGGACGAATGCCGCCTCGGCAAGGGACTCAATGCCTGGCTGCTGTGACGGGAGACATCGCATCCCCCATGCTCGCACATGAAACGACAGGGAGTATGCCTGTCATCCTGCTTAACTGACGTGACGTTTTGCTTGCGCGTGGCGGGGAAATCGCGATGCTTGCGAGCCGCAAACGCTGTGAAGCCATGGCGCATCCAATGTTGCTTTTGATGTCCCAGCCCATTTTTTGTCTCCTGCTCATGTTGTCGCTGGTGCTTGCGGCAGGCGATGGGTACGCCCAGCCTGCGGCGGGAGCCTCTCAGGCCGGAGTGCCGCGGGTGCTGGTGCCTACAGGGAGTCGCCCGGCGGCCCCTGTTGAGTCCGCGCGACCGGTGGTGTCGGCCTCGACCGGGGCGCTCTATCCATGGCGGCTGCACGTGACGATCACGCTGTTTTGGATTGGTGAGCAGGCATCGGACCGCAATCCGGTGGCCAACCTCAAATCCTCATGGGACGGGAATTGGATGGCCAATTACGGTGGGTATGACGATCCAGAACCGGCGAAGCGGATTGCCAATTTCGCGAGTGGGGAATTTCGACCGAAGGACTTTGTGCCCAAGCTCAATCCATTTTACGTGGCGTTGCCGTACAATGATGTGGTGAGCGGCCGCCAGCACAAGACTGAGGCGTCGCGCGTCATTCCGTGGTTCGCAAGGATGCACCCCGAGCCCGGCGTGACGGTTTGCAAGGACCGCTGGTTGCAAATTTACAATGGCAGCCGCAGTTGTTACGCACAGTGGGAGGACTGCGGCCCGTGGGTGACCGATGACTGGGAGTACGTTTTCGGCAGCAAACCGCCTCAGACGACTAAGAATGGTTCCGCCGGGTTGGATATTTCCCCGGCAGTGCGGGATTACCTAAGCTTGGAATCCGGTAAAAAAGTCCACTGGCGCTTCGTCGAGGCTGCCCAGGTGCCCAATGGCCCATGGACAAAATATGGCACGGGCACCGGCACGGGCAACGCCCCCCCGCAGCCCGTGCTGGCTGTTGGGCAGCGACCGCCCGACAATGCCGATCTGGAGACCCAGCGCCGATACATGGAATATTTGAGAAAACTGCGTGATGCGGAGTATTTGAAGCGGCCGCTGAGTGAACTGCAGCACTAAATCGACCGCCGAACCGGCCTCATCGGCTCACTCGCTAGGCCCACCCCAAAATTTGTGGCAATTTCCAGCCGCATTCTTCTTGACCGGGTCCGCAGGCTGGGCTAAACCGCCGTCCCGCAAATTTACCTCCCACTCCCATGGCCAACGCACAAGTCATCCTCAAAGAAAAAATCGAAGGCCTAGGCCTGGAAGCCGATGTCGTCAAAGTCCGCGCTGGCTATGCCCGCAATTTCCTCATTCCGCAGGGCAAGGCGTATGAAGCCAGCCGTGCCAATTTGCGCCATGTTGAAGCTCTCAAAGTTTCCCGGGCCCGCCGCGAGGCCGTTGAATTGGCCGCCGCCCAAGAGCTCGCCACTCGCATCTCCAAGCTCAAGCCCAAGTTCACTTTGTCCACCGGCCAAGGCGGCAAGGCCTTCGGCTCGGTCACTAACATGGACATTCACAAGGAACTCGAAGCCGCAGGCATCAGCGTCGATCGCCATGCCATCGAACTCGAAAAACCCGTGAAAAAGTCCGGCAAAACCGAAGTGATCGTGCGAATCCACCCGCAGGTGACCGCTACCCTCACCATCTCGGTGGATGCCGGCGACGAAGAACCTAAGAAATAGCCGCCGCACTCGCGTGGCTGATTTTGTCTCAGACCACTCACAGCTGGCAATAACTCCCTATGAAACGCCT
>CAIQXC010000871.1 GCA_903875675.1 Akkermansiaceae bacterium | reverse complement strand
TTGCGCTGCGTTTGAAGCGGGGCCGCTCGCCGAGTTTAGCCAGCAAGATTTCCAACACGAGCAAGGGAAAGTACAAAAAGGATTTCGCAGGTTTCAAAAAAAGGGTGATAAAACATCTTTGAAAACCTCGCGAAACCACCGCGATGACCATCAATGATCACTGGGCGGCGAAGTTGTTCGACAGTGAGTTGGCAATGAGCGAACTCAGGACCAAAGAGATCCTGCCACCACAAGGGTACCGCTACCTTACTGCGATGGAAACGACGTCCTTGATCGGAACATGATCGCTAACGCTTCCCCACGCGATATGAATCACAAATCCAGCGCCGCAGCCGCGATGAAAAATGCGTCGGTGTCCGCCACCGAAAATCCCAACGAACCGGCGAGTGCCGCCACAGTGGAACTGGCGCGGGCAAGGGCTGCGTTGCCATGCCAGGCCAAACCCAATACCGTCGCTTGAGGCTCTGGCAAGGCTGCAATCAGAGCATCCACCATAGCTAGCTTGCCCATGCCGGAAAGAATAGCCTTGGCCCGCCAATTGGCAATCTCGCGAGGCACCCGCGGCGGCACCGCGGGGATGTCGCCGCCATCTAAAAGAGCCTGCAAGACGCTCGCCGGATCGAAGCCTAGAAGTTGCAGCACCCGCGCGGCATGTTGTTCCATGGTGTCGCCACAGGCGTCGGAAAAATCTCCGATGCCGTAAAGGGTCAGCGGATTTGAAATGGGCGGCAGATAGGCCCGCAATTCCCGCGCGGCGGTGTCGGCCTGCACATGCAATGGCAGACTCTTAAACGAGCCCATCACAGGATCGCCCGGCGCGCCCGCGGCCGACAGGCGGAGGGTTACGGGCGAGGGGAAAAAAACGGCGGTTTCCACGATCATAAAAAGGTCAGAGGGATGCGAGTTTGAGGCGGGCGAATTGCTGCGGCATTTTGGTCTGTACCCCGCCTCCGTTGAGGTACTGGCCAGAGAAAACATAGCCGTTCACCGGCCAAAACACCGAGAAAATTATGTCGGCCACATAGTACACCGGCCAAAACACCTTGTTGAGCGCGGTGAACGTCGTCAGCGAAACGTCCGGAATGGTGATGGCCCAGTCCACATCAGTACTCGCCGACACCGTCGCGCCGGTCCACCCGAGCGCACGCAAATCGGTCTGCAATTGCGCGGCGTCGCCGGGCAACGTGTACGGAAAATGGGCCAGGCTTTGCGCGGCTCCGTTAAGGGTCAAAGCGGTGATCGGATTGTTGCGGGAATCTCCCCAGGTGCCGGCCGAACTTGTCACATTGAGCACGGCCGTTGACGCGGCGCTATCCTCGGGGAAAACCGCGCGCATCCAATACCTCCAAGTGCCGTCTCCGTTGGCGCTCGGGCTGCCGCTGCAATCGGAAAATTGACCGCCGAGCCACACCTTCAAATCGTTGCTCCATAGCATCTCCAAAGTGCTGGCCACCCCCGCCCATCCGGCCGCCGCCGAACCGCTGAAAAGCTCCGGCGAATCAAACCCCACATCAAACCATTTTTCCGCTCCGTGCGAGCCAGTCGCAGCACTAATGCGCGTGAACAGTTTTGGCACCCACGGGGCCGGCGCGTAGGTCGCCGCAGGATGGGAAGAAAAGACTCCGCCCTCGGCCCGGTAATGCAGCGTCACCGAGCAACCATGCAGCTCGCTGGCAATCAGTTCGACAACAGCCCCGGCGAGGTAAACGCAGCCCGCGGGAGAGCCCGCGCTGTCGGCGATTAGCACCAGCAATCCGTCGAGGCTGGCGATGCTTCCGAGCAGTCCGGCGTAGCCCTCGGCGGCGGCCGGCGTGCCGAATTGCCGGGTGGTGGAAAACTCCAACGCCGTGGTTACATTGCCTCGGTCGATATGCTCCACCTCGGCGGCCCGCAAACGCGCCCGCACCTGCACCGAAACACGTCCCGAAATGCGCACATCGAACGCGGAATAGGTGCGCTCGGTGAGCACCGGATGGCCCGCAAGATAGAAAATTTCCGTGCCGTTGATCAGTGCCACTCGCATTCCGAAAAACTCTATGCGTAAACGATGGTTCTGCCGGCCGCGCGGGCAGGGTTGAGCAGACATGTCGGGCCGTCGATGGCCACGATAAGCGGGCAGGCCACCACCGTCTTCCAATCGGTCAAAAAAGCCGCCATTTCTTCCGCTGTTCGGTCCAAATCCGCGCTCAGCGGGGCGGCCCCCGCCAGGCTAACTTGTATCCCGGCGTCAATCAGCTTGCAACGCAGTTCCCAGCGGTATCTGTCGGACAGCAAAAACACCGTGTCCGCGCCAGCCTCGCGGGCTGTCGCAATGGCCTTGTCGGCCAACGTTTCCCAGCTCGCGTGCGGATTGCGCCAAAACCTCGCCAATACAGCCATCGTCATGCCGGGCACCGGCGCGCCGGCCATCGCCCCGATGATAACCCCATAGGCGGCATTGGCCAGCGCCCGGTCATCCGCACCAGCCCACGAAAAAAACGGTTGTGCGTTCCAATCGGTGAAGCACCCGTCGCCCGCCGCCGGGACAAATTGCACGCCGGCAATCCCGCGCGGGAAAACCACCTCGTGTGCCAGCGGCAAATGCTCGTTCGCATCCCATCCGAACGCCACCTCTTCGCCACTCGAAAGGGCGTTGGCCAGCGTGGTGACGCGGGCTCCGATTCCGTCTCTTACCGTGATTTCGATCATGTTTCGACTTTTGCAATGATTTGTGTTTCGTCGGCCGAGGTGCCGGGATCGGCCTTGCCGACATAGGCACCCTTTCGCCAGTAGTGGGTCACATCGTAGCCGCTGCCCTTGTAGGTCAAATTCCCGCTCGCGTCGTGCGTCCATGTTTGGACTTTCAAATTCAGCCCCTTCCCTTCCGGCCAATGATAGATATTAGCCCCCATCAAAAACGGTTTAACTCCCGTGGTGCCATCCGGCAACGTGACAAACTCCGCCAGCTTGTAGTTGAAAACAACGTTGCTGCCGGACGTTTCCACACTCTGCAAGGTGGACGCCCTGGTAATGATCGTGCAGGCCGTCACCGAAGTTCCGGGGATTGACTCGGTGACCTTGACGTAGATCGCATTCCCAACCGTCGCGGTAAAGCGCGTGTAAAATGCCGGCGCGCTACCCACCGCAGCCGTCACCATATTGTCCGGCTCCCAGTACAGCATGTTTGTCGACGCCGTCGCACGCTGCCGCTCCAACACCCGTCCATGATTGACCACTGCCTGATAGACAGGCGTCTCGATGCTGCCGGTGTTGAGGGTCTCCACCAAAAACGGTGCCGGCCTGGGTGGTGGCGGAGGCTGCGGGTTTTTCTTCGGCAATACCAGGCCGCCGATATGGTCGCCCTTGGCGCTCGGTTCCGTCTGGCAACCTAATTCGCTCGACGTGCGCTCGGCCTGTGTCCACCAGGTCACCGCGCGCCTGCGCAGGAGCCGCAGATACTCGCAAAAATCCTGCACCGAGTAGTTCGGATTCGGACCGAACGACAGCGTGCATTTTTCGGTTTGCGCGTCCCAAGTGATGGAATGGATCGGAGCTTTCATGGCCGCCCAATTCGTATCCGCCGATCCCGTCAAATCCAACACCCCGCCCATCCATCCGATGGCTCCGATCGTGCTCTTGTCGGTCAGCGTCACCGACCCTTCCCAGCGGCAGCCGTTGGCGATCGTTTCATAGTATAACTCTGCGATTCCGGCGGGGATGCTTTCGGCAATCGTTCGCCACTGCGGCTGGCCCTTGTAGATTTTTGTTTGCGCGTCGGTGCCAATGAACTCAAACCACGGCGGCAGC
The DNA here is from genome assembly GCA_903875675.1 of Akkermansiaceae bacterium. Taxonomy (GTDB): domain Bacteria; phylum Verrucomicrobiota; class Verrucomicrobiia; order Verrucomicrobiales; family Akkermansiaceae; genus Luteolibacter. The sequence goes on along the minus strand of CAIQXC010000871.1, from coordinate 2,876 downwards.
GTGCGAAGCAATGCAATCTCGTCATCCGTCGCGGTTGCAGTCGGCACCACCAACATTTGCACGGCCACCTTGCCCGAGCGCTTGCGCATCCATTCCTGGATGGTGCCGGAAATGAGTTGCCGAGGCGCATCGGCCACCGTGCGCAAATCCAACCGGGTGGCGTTGACGTTGATTGCGGTGGGTTTCGGGTTGCCGTCCACAATGAGGGCCTTGCCGTATTTCGTCACGGCAAAACTGGAATCTTGGATTCCCTTGGCTGGATCCGCGCCTGCAGGTGCCACATAGACCAAAAACGGATAGACCCGTTTCAGCCATGCCTTGCCCTCGGTTTGGTTGGCGGCGGCGTCGCCGACAAACGTCGGCAAATCGTCCGTCTCGATCTGTTGCTTGGCGATGCTGGCCTGGCCGCCGGCCAACTCGATAACCGTTGTCAGCGTCCCCGGTCCCGAGTCGTCGCCGCCGCTCGGGTACTTGTCCACCGCATAGTCCCGATAGACCGCGTCATCGATGTTGTTGGCGCAGGTGTAAACGATGCGCACGCACTCGGGGATCAGGTCGGCCTTTTCCGCAATCTGCACCGCCGCGCAATCCGTCACCGCCAGCGCGCGCACGGTGGCCACCGCGCGAGGAGTCACGTGGAATGTCGGCGGGGTCGTCGTATGGTCGATCCAGCAGACCCAGTCGGGGTGATAGCGCAGCTAGGTGCGGATCACCTCCGCACAGGATTGGCTAACCGCCTCGCTCGGCCACAAATCCAACCCCGCGGGCATCGTGCCGCATTGGATGTCGATGCCGGCGGTGTCCGCCGCGAATGCGATCACCAGCTCGATCTGCGCGCCTACATTGATGCGGTTGCCGAGATGATCCATGCCCAACACCACCTGCGGCAACAAAACGCTGCCGCCGTTGACGGTCCACAGCTCTTGATAGGTGGTCCTTTCCAACAGCGCCCATGCGTCCTCAATGACGAAGGATTGGGTTTCGCTGGCATCGCTGCCGGAGCGAGGCAGCTCGCGCACCGTGCCTTGGAACAAGAGCACCGAATCGCGCGTGATGGAAACGCTTTGCTCGTACGCGAAGACCGTTCCCGCGTCGAAGTCCGCCAGCACGCTTTCCAGCCGAACGGTGCTCGCGGAGCCGCTGCGGAATTCCCCGCCCACCAACCGCAGGCCGAGGGATTGGGGAGTCGAGCCATTGATTGCCCAAGTGCTCATCGGTTGTTCTTGGCTTGGTTCTTCATGATCTCGATTTCAGCCGCTTGCTTTTTCAGCGTGTCGAGCATGTGTTGCAGTGTCGCCGCGGTGTCTTGCGAGAGTTTCGCGCTCACCTGGGAAAATTCGGTTTGGATCTTGCGAAGATCCGCTGTCGAGCCGTTGGAAAGTTGCTTGCCGATATTGGTCAGAGTCTTGCTGGTGGCTCCGTCCATGCTGCGTGCGCCGGCATGGGTGAACGCGCCGGAATCCCCGGCCGCCTCATCGCGCAATGCCGCCTGTGCGGCCTCCGCCTCCGCCCTTGCGGCATCCCGCGCGGCCCTTGCGGCGGCGGCCGATTCTTTTGCGTCGAGTTTCTGTTGCGCTGTTCCGATGGAGGATCCCGTATGGATCCCGTGGGCTTCCTGCTCGCGCTCAAAAGATTCCCTCACGGCATCGGCCTCGATCTTGGCCCGCTCCGTGGCCATCTTCCATGCGTCAAACGCCTCCTTGGCAGCGTGCTGCGCGGCCTCCGCCTGCTTGGTCAATTTGTCGGCCTCCTCGGTGGCCAGATGGCGCAACTTTTCCGAATCCTTGCCAGAGCCGTCGAGATTTCCCAGCCGGTGGCGGTCCCCTTGCGTGTAGGCATCCATGTTGCCCTTTGCCCGGTCGATGTTTTGTTGGGCGCTATACTTGTTCGCCGCCATGATATCGCGCTCGGCTGGGGACGTCATCGAAGTTTCGTGCTCTCGCTCTTTCGCCTCTTTGAGGTCGTCTTGATAGGCCCCCATGGCGCTGGCGGATGCCAGCGCCAAATTGCGCTTGGCGGTCAACGCCTCGGTTTCCGCCTCGATGGTTTGCTGCTCTTTTCTCGCCGCGGCAGCGGCATCTTGCGCCACCCGCAATTCTGCGTTGGCCTTGTCCGATGCCCGCGCGGCTTTATCCGGTTCATCGCCGATTTCCGCCAGGCGGTTTTGTTCCTTGGCCTTGTCCATGCGCGCCTGCACCGCGGCACGGGCCGCGATTTTCTGCGGCTCTGTATGGGTCGTGTCGGCGTCGATGACAGCCAGGTCCAGCGCACCCTGCGCGTTGTCGATTTCCATCTGCGCGCGTCTGCGCGCGTGGATCAATGCTATGTTTTTTTCCAGCGACTCGTTGTTGGATTTGATGGTTTCCTTTTCCGCGCTCAGTGAGCTGATCCAGTCCTTGAAAGTGCGCGCCGAATTTTCATTCGCGAACTTGTTTGCCGATGCCGCCAGCTCGTCCAGATGCTTGGCCCAATCCGCGATGCGTTTGGGCTCCTCAACATCTTCCCACAACTTTTTCAAATGCGGCCACAGCATCACCAATCCCATCGCTGCGGCACCGGCCACACTTGCGAGCCCGGTGCCGCCGCCAAGTGCGGTGATCATGTGGCTGACGTTGCCGAGCATGCCGCGGCCGCCGCGGGTCATGTCATTGGCCGCGCGCGCGGCGTAGCCCAGCGCGTTGCCCATTTCGGCCACTCCAACAGCGGCTTTCGGCGCTGTTTCGGTGATGGACGTCACCGCTTTCCCGGCGTCTTTGGCGGCGGCCTCCATGTCGCGCAGCGCACTGATCTGCGGCATGAGCATGTCCACTTGATTTTCGCGCTGGGCGATGCCGCGAGCCAGACCCGGAGCGCTACCTCCAGCCGACTGAGCAAAT
>CAIQXC010000870.1 GCA_903875675.1 Akkermansiaceae bacterium | reverse complement strand
CGTTCGAGGGTGATCCAGGGGAAGAGGGCGCTGACATGGGGGTTGGCGGCGATATGGCGGGATTTTCGGCTGCCGAAGTTGGTAAAGAACACGAAGCCGGAGGCATCGAAGTATTTGAGCAGGACCGCGCGCTGGCAAGGCATGCCGCGCTCATCGACGGTTGCAAGGACCATGGCGTTGGGCTCGGGCACCTGGAGTTCGGTGGCCTGGGCGAACCAATCGGCGAATTGTTCCAGCGGATCGGTTTTCAGGTCGGCCCGGTGCAGGCCCCTGTTGGAGTATTCCCTGCGAAATTCGGATATATCCATGCCGGTTTCATAGACTTGCGCGAGATGCTGCGCAACCCAAATTGGATTTTATATCACTAGGACAACCGTGGCGAAAAGCTCGTCTGGAACGCCTAGCAATTTGAGGGTCGCCCGCTGGCGTTTAGCCACCTCGGGGATGGCGTACGCCATGCATGAGATCGCGTCCGAGGGTGAAGGCATGGGCGGCGTTTCGGATGGTTTTGACGTGTGCTGTCAAGGTTTGTTTGAAGAGCTTTAGCCGGCGTAGGCCCACCAACCTGCGGTGTTGCCGGCGTCAAACGTCTCGCTGGTGAGCGTCTGGGTGGAAGCCTGCGTGACAAGCAGGCACCAAGTGGCGGGGGGGGCCGCCGGCGTTGGTCGCGGTGAGGCTGACTGTGTGTCGAACTGCGGATCCAGGCCGAAGTGGGGGCGTAAATTCGGCGAAATTCGTAAAATTCGTGGGCGGGCGCAAGGCTGGGCTGGACGGCGGGGCGCAATCCGCTACGCTGGCGGTGGCGTCGCGAGGCGCTTTGGAAGAAATGCCGCCGTGGCGGAATGGTAGACGCTGCGGATTTAAAATCCGTTGACTTCACGGTCGTGGGGGTTCGAGTCCCCCCGGCGGTATTTTGCCCAAGCCCCCCCCCGATTCCCAAAATTTCAAAAAAAATCCATGTCAAACCCGGTGCTCAACTATTTTTCGGAGTTCAAGGTTCTCAAGAGCGCGTCGAGGGATTTTTGGTTGACCAACGCGATTCAGTTTTTTGATGGGCTGGCGTATTTTTCGATGGTCACGGTGCTGACGATTTATCTGACGACGAATTGTGGGTTGAACGATGTGGACGCGAACAAGTGGTTTGGCATCTACATGTTGTTTGTCACCGCCTTCATGTTTGGCGTCGGCTCCATCTGCGACGTCATGGGCATCCGGAAAAGCTACTTCGTGGGTTTCGGGTTGTTAGCGGTGTCGCGCCTCGGGCTCGGGGTGGCACCGGTGCTGCTGCACGGTGAAGCCTTGCAGTGGGTGGTCAAGGGGACGTTGCTGGTCATGTCGCTGGGCACGGCGTTCATCACGCCGGTGACGATGACCTCGCTGCGCCGCTACACCACCAAGGCGGTGCGGGCGACGGGCTTCAACGTCTATTATTTGATGATGAACATCGGCGCGATCATTGCCAACGCGCTCATCGTCGATGGCTTCGCCAATATCTGGGGCGATCGCGCCGGCAAACTCGCGATTTTGGATTTTGGATTCCTGATGTCGCTGTGTGCCGTCGGCTGCGTGCTGCTGCTGCGCGAAGACAACTATGCCGAGGACAGCGAGCGGGCCAGTGCTGCGAACGACGCCAAGCGGCCGCTGGGCATTTTGGCGGAAGTGTGGCAGGAGCGGGCCTTCCAGAAGCTGCTGTTATTTCTGGCTCTAACCATCGGGGTGAGGCTGATTTTCACCAACCAAATGCTGGTGATGCCGAAGTATTACACGCGGGTGCTCTACACGGATTTCGAGCTGGGTCTGGCCAGTTCCATCAATCCCTTGATCATCGTGCTGGGCCTCATCGCCATCATACCGATCATTAACCGCTTCGCTACCGTCAGGCTCATCATCATCGGGATGGCCATCTCGGCGTTTTCGCTGGTGTTTTTGGCCTTGCCACTGGAGTGGGTGATGCGGGTGCCAGGAATACACAACATCACCCAGGCGTACCTTTGGGTCATCGTCGCGCAAATCGTGGTGTTTGCCTTTGGCGAACTCATTTTCATGCCACGCTTTACCGAATACATTGCCTCGGCTTCGCCGCCCGACAAGGTTTCCTCCTACATGGCCCTGGCCGCCATGCCGATGTTCATCGCCAAACCCATTAACGGCTTCGTTAGCGGCATCCTCATCTCCAAGTATTGCTATGACGGAATCCGCCCGAAAATTGACACCGGCAACGTGACCTTCGCCCACTCGCCTGAGTTCATGTGGCTTATCTATCTGATTCTAGCAGCCCTCAGCCCGCTGGCAGTCATCGCGCTGCGCAATTTCCTCACCCACCAGTCACCGGTACCCGCCGAGGCACCCACCAAGGAAGGTAGCCCTTCATGAATAAATACCAGCTCATTTTGATCGACACCCTGGTTCTCATCATGGTTTCCAGCGTGCTAGCGGTTGGGGTCAACTTCACGGTTGCCATGCTCAAAGGTGAGACGAAAAAGGATGATCCCATCGTCACCGCCATCATTCAGGCAGACGCCAAAGAGGTCGAGAAACTCGTCCAGAAGGGCGCGGGCGTCACCAACGAGACCGACGAATTGGGACGCACCGCCCTGATGCGCGCAGCATTTGCGAATTTTTCCGCACCGAAGCCACTCGGCCCCAAGGAGCAAGCGCTGGTCGATGCGCTCGCTCGTTGCGGGATTGAGCCGGGCAGCAGCGCCAAACCGGAACACAAGCAACTCGCCGCAGCACTCACCGGGCTGGGAATCCAACTGGGCAATATCCTCAGCGACATGGATGCCAAGCAGGCCGGGCTCATCGAGTTGTTGCTAACCCACGGTGCCAAGCCGAACACCCGTGACAACGACGGTTGGACGGCGCTGATGTGGGCGTCGTGGAGCGGTTTGAACGAGGTGGTGACAAAGTTGTTGGAGAGTGGAGCATCCCCGGAATTTGCCGACAAACAAGGCAACACCGCGCTGATCATCGCGGCGAAGCGCGGCCATGCAACTATCGTCGCTGCGCTATTGGCCAAAGGCGCGGACTCGGCGGTGGCTAACAAGGCAGGTCTCACCGCGCTGGCGGCCGCCAAGACGGGCTTGGCACAATTTCCGGATCAGGCGGCAGGCTTTACCCTGGTCATCGCCCGACTAAGCCCGGCAAACGCCCCGGCAGAGGCCCCTGGAAGCCGTTAGGATCGTGGCGACGGGAGCGCAATTTATTCTCACCTCATGGGCAACCGGGCAGCATGCACGGACCACGTGGCTGCCGCGTCTCGCGGCAGGCCGTGACAGCGTGCCTCTGGCCGCTGCGCCCATGCAAAGCGAATGCAGCGTGCGCCAAACTCCGCGCATTCCCCAAGCATGGGCTGCTCCTGGCTCGCGCTGCGAGACGCAGCACGCACGGCCTGCGGCCGGAGGCGCGCAGCCACGTGGCGTGGCTGCCGCGTCT
>CAIQXC010000869.1 GCA_903875675.1 Akkermansiaceae bacterium | reverse complement strand
GCCAGCAGGGCCGCGGCCAGAAGCATCGGCCCATCGCCCCAGCGCCGCCGCCACGCTAACGGCAACAGCACCAGCAGCCACCCGGCGAAAGCCGGCACCAATCGAAGACTGCCCTTGGTCAGGTCCTGCCAGCACGTTTCGCCGCAGGCGCGGCACAGCGGCATGGCCAGGCTACTGAGCAGCGGCCCATGGAAATGCTGCGGGTCAAACTGGCTGTTGCCTGATTCCATCCGCCGCGCGGTGATGCGAGCCCCGGTGGCCTCGTCACAGTGAAACGGCCGCGATGACAACCCGTCGAAGCGCAGCCACACTCCGATAGCCATCACCCCAACCCAACATACGATCATCCCAATTTTCCTAGCCATGTGGCGGACCAATACGCTGAAAGACGCCGACCCCTTGCACGGTATCATTGAACCAGATCTCGCCCGCCATGCCCCAGCTGCCACCCACAATTTTGTTAGTCACGCCCGTATGGAACGACTCTGCGCGGCTGGCTGGCTTCGGGCCGGAATTGGCCGCCGCGCTTGCGGGAGCCGGGCTTCCGCTGCGCTGGATCATTGCGGATGACGGATCGGAGCCGGACGACCGGGCGCGGCTGGCCGGGCTGTTGGAAGAATTTTCGGCGGTATTTCCGGAGGTGAGCCTGCATTTTGCGGCGGCGCATTACGGCAAGGGTTCGGTGGTTCGCGAGGCCTGGGCGCTGGACCCGCAGGCCGAGTGGCTGGCTTTTGTCGATGCCGATGGGGCGGTGTCAGCGGCGCAAACCGTCTCTTTGATTGAGGCGGCGGTGGCAGCGGGTTGCTCGGTGATGGGCATCCGCAAGCGCACGCAGGACACTCACATTGAGGAAAGTTTCTATCGTGGGGTGCTGCACCGGGTATTTCTGGCGGTGGCGGATGGCATGCTGGGTCTGCGATCCGAGGACCTGCAATGTGGGGCCAAAGTCTTGCGCGGAGTGGATTACCGGTGCATCGCCCCGGACCTCCGGGAAATCGGTCTGGCCTTCGATTCGGAACTTCTCTGCGCACTGCACCACAGCGGTGCCGCTTGGCAGGAACATCCGGTGAACTGGACCCAAAAACATGGCGGCAAAGTTCATCCCCTGCGCGACGCTTGGGGCATGCTCAAGGCCCTCTATCGGATTCGCAAACGTTTTGCCTCTGAAAGAAAGATGAATAGCCGAAAAAATAACGCAAGCAACGCAATGAGAATGATTTAAGGATACAAGAGTTAAGAATCGGTTGTTTTCCAGAGGGTCCTCTGTCTGAATCTTCTCAGAGGGGAGGTCTCCCGCTCCGCCCCCTCCGAAACGGCAGAGCCAGCAAACTAAACAACACCAGAGCCATGCCCAGCGTGGAAACCAAATACCACGGCCACGCCCCAAGGTGATCCAGCAGACTGGGATTGTCCGGCGGATGACTGGCAAAGCCAAAATTGGTCCCCAGGAGGCGGTTGACGCAGATGACCATGCATAAGTAACCCACTCCCCAGCCAAAGGCCTCGCCCGGCCCACGCCACAGGGGTTGCCTGGGCCGCCACCCATCCACCAGCACCAAATACAGCGCCGCAGCTACCACCGCAAAGTGCTGCACGAAAAACATCACAAACGGCCAGCTGGGAAAGGCCACCGTGAGCGCCGGGGTGAGCAGCGCCTGGGATGTGGCCGCCAATCCCCAAAAATACGTCAGCGTACACAGCAGCGGGTGGCGGGAGAGCAGGGCGAAACCGGCGATAATGGCCGCCAAATCGCACAAGTGGAGAGGCAGGTATTTGTCCGGTGCGAGGGGGCCTCCCAGCGATAACCAAGCTGCCACACCCAACGGATAAACCGTGAGATTGGCAAATGCCAGCAGCCCCGTGGAAATGACCCGCGCCTTGCCACCACGCCTGCCAGCCACCAACAAGGCCAATAACACCATTGTGCCAATGACGAGTGTGACCCAATGTTGAACTGAGAACGGCTGAAATGGCAGTGGCATGCCCGGAATTCAATCGGAGTTTGCCTGCTCCCGCAATCCCGGAAAAAGAAACCACCACCGGTCTTGCACCCCAAATTGGAATTTATTTTCCATGGCCTTTCAAGGGATGTGACGATCCCTGCCAACACGACCGCCACCGTGTCTATCGCGGACCAAGGATGCCGCCGGAGTGACCGAATCCGGCAAGCGCGCCGACAAAGCCTAAGGGCTAACATTCCTGCGCATGGAACACGGCGCAGGTTTGTTTGAGGTTGGTTCGGGAAGGGACCTCACTCGTTAGATCTCCGCCGCGCGGCATCTGCCCGCGCGGCGGAGATTTCCATAAACACGGATTGGAACGATCAAAACGTCCCTTCGTGGACCCTTGCCAACGGAGGAAGCGGCGACCTGCCTGTTGGCCTGTGCTACGCCACGACCACCGCTGGCGAAGTCGGTTCTGTCAGTGATCTGAACCTGCGCTTCATCGAGGCTGCTGTGGCGATGATCAAGCAGCTATACAATTGGTACCCGAAGGCCCAGGTCGTGTGTCTGCGACCATTCGGCGGGCAGGCCGGCAAGGCACCGCCGTTGATCGTCGCCGCGCTGAAGCAGGAAGGACTGACGGGCATCCACTCGGTCGACACCACTGGCTGGCTCGACAAGGGTGATTGCATGGATGGGGTCCACACCCATCCGGCCGGCAGCCGCAAAGCGGCCGAAAAGCTGGCCCCCATCCTGCAGAAGCTGCTGCCCAAAACCACCTCGACGAAGAAGTGCCCCTGCAGTTCCTGATCCCCTCCGGCCTTCACATGAACTTTCCAATGCCTTTCGCCCCTGAAAGCGATTAT
>CAIQXC010000868.1 GCA_903875675.1 Akkermansiaceae bacterium | reverse complement strand
TCCAGCCACGGAAGGTTTTGCCAACGGCATCAAATGGCGCGGCAGCGTCTCTGCCGGGCAGATTCCGCCGATGCAGTACGCTCAGTCGGTGGGCCAGGCGTTTCTTGGCATCAACCTCAAGTGCGCGTCCTGCCACGATTCGTTCATCGATCGCTGGAAATTGAGTGAAACCTATGGCTTGGCAGCCATCTTTTCCGACGAACCCCTCGAAATCGTCCGCTGCGACAAACCGACCGGCAAACCCGCCGTTCCCGGTTGGTTGTTCCCCGAACTCGGCACCGTCGATGCCACCCGCCCCAAGGCCGAGCGACTCAAGCAACTCGCCGCCCTCATCACCGACCCGCAAAACGGCCGCACCCCTCGCACCATCACGAATCGGCTCTGGCAGCGGTTGATGGGCCGTGGCATCGTGCATCCGGTTGACGCCATGCAATCGGCACCGTGGAGCGAGGATTTGTTGGATTTGCTGGGCTCCCATCTGACGGAAAATCATTGCGACCTGAAACAATCACTGCGGCTGATTTGTCTGTCACAGGCCTATCAATCCAAGGCAGAGTCGTTCACGGAGTTGCCTCAGGAGGCCCGTTATGTCTATCAGGGGCCGCGGCCCAAGCGCCTGACCGCCGAGGAACTCACCGATGCGATCTGGCAGATTTGTGGCAGTGCTCCGTCCAAGTTTGACGCCCCGGTGACCCGCCAGACCAGCGGCGAGGGCGCTGCGGCCAAGCCGCCCATGGTGCGTGCCGCCCTGTTGCAATCGGATTTACTGATGCGTACGCTGGGCCGCCCCAACCGCGAGCAAATTGTCACCACCCGACCGGTCGATCTGACGACCCTTGAGGCGATGGACCTCAACAACGGGGCGATTCTCGACAGCCGACTGGCGGAGGGGGCCCAAGCGCTGGTGGCACGCAAGTTTGCCACGTCCGCCGCGCTCGCTAGCTACCTGTGGCAGGCAGCGCTGGCACGGGAGCCCGGCGCTGATGAATTGCAGGCCGCCGTCGCTTTGTTGGGCGAGACGCCTGCGGTGACATCCATCCAGGATTTATTGTGGGGCGTGCTGATGCTGCCCGAGTTTCAGATCATCCGTTAATGAATCCTCCACCTCCATCACTCGTCATGCAACCCATCGATCTCGATCCCGCCCAACCCCGCCGGGATTTCCTCAAAAAACTCTCCGCCGCTTCGATCGCTGCGTTGATGGCCCGCGCACCACGGGCCGCCGCCGCAGACGCCCTCCTTCAGCCGACGGCCACCGCCGACGCCTGCATCTTGTTGTGGATGGGTGGCGGCATGGCGGCCCCGGATACCTTCGATCCCAAGGCCTATCAGCCGTTTGTGAAAGGCGCGCCGGTGGCCAAAATGCTCTCCACGTTTCCGGCGATCAACACCGCTGTGGATTCCATTAAAATTTGCCAGGGTCTGGAAAACATTGCCAAGGTGATGGACCGGGCGACGTTGATTCGTTCTGCCGTGCAGCCCGACCTCGGCTCAATCCTGCATTCGCGCCACCAATACCACTGGCACACCGGCTATGTGCCGCCCCAGACGGTCGCCGCTCCCCATATCGGCGCTTGGATGGCTAAGGTGTTAGGCCCGCGCAATCCGGTTATTCCGGCGTTCATCAACATCGGCCAGCGGCTCGAAGGCATCGGTGAGTCCGAGGAACTCAAGGCGTTCACCACCGGCGGGTTTTTCGGTTCGGAATTCGGGCCGATGAGCTTGCCGTTTCCCGAGGACGCGATGCTCGCCGTGCGTCCACCCAAAGGCATGGATCCTGGCCGCTTCGCCAATCGCCAAGCGTTTTTCAAAAAGCTGGTTGATCACAACCCGCATCGTGATTTGATGTCGGATTACCAACAGCAATCGATGCTACGTGCACTGGAAAACGCCCACCGCCTGCTTTCCTCGCCCGAGGCGAAGGTGTTTGATCTGGGATTGGAATCCAAGGAAACCCGCGAGGCCTACGGCAACACTCGCTTCGGCCAGGGCTGCTTGCTGGCCAGAAACCTGGTCGAACACGGCGCACGCTTTGTCGAGGTGACCACCGAATATGTGCCATTTTTGCACTGGGACACCCATGCCGATGGTCACTCGGTGATGGAACGGATGCACCGCGAGATCGATTCTCCAATCGCCCGCCTCATCCTAGATTTGGAAGAGCGGAAATTGCTGGACCGCACGCTGGTCGTCATCGCCTCCGAGTTCAGCCGCGATGCCCTGATCGAAGGCGTGCCCGGATCCCAGGCGCAGGACCAGTCCAATGCCAAATCCGACACCCTCGAGGAGCCCAAGCACTACGGGCTCCACCGGCACTTTACAGGCGGCACCTCGGTGGTCATGTTTGGCGGCGGCTTGAAGCGCGGCTTCGTCTATGGCGCCACCGCCGATGAACGACCCCTCGTCGCTATCAAAAATCCAGTTAGCATCTCCGATCTGCACGCCACCATCTTCACCGCCATGGGCGTCAGCCCGAAGACCATGTACGAGATCGAACAGCGGCCGTTTTACGCCACTCTGGACGCCAAGGGTGTCGCCATCAAAGACGTCTTTGCGGCAGGTTGAGAGCGGTTTTTTTCGCTCGGCCCGTGTCAGCCTGAGTCGCTTGCGCCAGCAGGCAAGCGTTTGCGGAAGAGCATGTAGGCGACGAGGGCGACCACAGCGATGTTGGCAAGCAGCGCCAGCATCATGCCCCAAGAGATTTCGAGGTAGAGCTCGTAAATCTCAATGGGCAGATAGATCGTGCCGCTCACCAGCGCCAGCCATTCCGCCCAAGCTCGCTCTTTCCACAGGCCATACCCCTCGACAAAACGAAATAGCGCGTAAATAAGTGCCAGACCGCCAAAAAACCACAGTTTGCCGTCCGTGATGTGGTCCGTCAAATCGATGAATATCTTCGGATATTTCCCAGCGGGATCGAGGTTCACGCGCGAAATGAATTCCTCGGCGATGCGGTGGGCGTCCTTATGCAGGAGTCCGAGCAGTCCACAGCCCACGGTGAGCACCAAGCCGCCCTTGACGGCCTCAAACATAGCCACTGCGCGGAGGCTCTTGAGTAAATACCTCGAACACATGGCTGGGAGGGGATCACAGGTGTGCGGCAGCCGACTGCCTACTGGCGGAAATGGCTGGTGCGGGGCTTGTGAGCAGGGGCAATCTCATGGCTGATTGGCTGACATGGGGTCCGGGCGGTACTTGCTGTGACTTTCATTTCGAAAACCACTTGCCCCCGAGATTATGCAGCAGGCCCCACTTGCCAAGAATTTTTTGAAAATAATTGTTAGCGAGGTTTCGCCCCAGCCCTCAAGATGCCGCCCCGGTCCTTAGGGGCTGGCATCGAGCCGTGAGTCACTTCCATATGCCTCAATTCTTCCCTTCGGGACGAATCGGCTCAACCACCCAGCCTCTGTGCAAAAATCCGCCATGGTGCCCGGGCTCAGCCCCATAAGCGCTAACTTAACCCATCGTATGAAGAAATGAGCAAACGTGGTGAC
>CAIQXC010000867.1 GCA_903875675.1 Akkermansiaceae bacterium | reverse complement strand
TGTTTCTCTAATTGCTGTGTCTTTCGGCTTTTCTTCCTGTTGCACCATGTTCGGCGCGCACACGAATACCGCCGGATACCGAACTGAAAGTCATCAAGTGAAAACTTGCGGCTCTAATGTCAAAACCGTTACCAAGAAGGTCCGGGTTGCGTGTGGTGCAGGTGTCCACTTTTACTCTCCCAAAAAAGATTGCGGAGGCTCAACCTCTCAAGAAACACTCAATATGGTCACTACCCAAGGGTCATCCGGTAGCCCTAGTATCGGCTTGGTCCCGAGCATGAAAAAACTCGCTCCCTGATCCGGTATCCCAAACCAATTTTCAAAAGCGCGGTGATGCCAAGGCATACCGCGCTTTTTCCGTCATCATCTCAAATACAAAAAACTGGAAAACTTGCGCTAAACCGCCATCTTCCTTCTAGCAACACCCACAAAGCCATGCCAGTGAACATCGATATGCCAAAACTCTCAGATACCATGACCGAAGGGACCCTCCTCAAATGGCACAAGAAAGTAGGTGACACTATTGAAATCGGCGACATCCTTGCTGAAATAGAAACGGATAAGGCTACCATGGAAATGGAAGCATTCGACGATGGACTTCTCACGGATATTCTCATCCAAGAAGGTGAAAAAGCCCCCATCGGCAGTGTTTTGGCTATTCTCAATGGCAATACCATCGCCACCCCTAGCAGTATCCCCAGTGCCGTACCCTCTCTCGTATCAACACCAACTCCGATCGAACTTCCAACAACCGTCGCACCCAACCCTGCTGTACTTCCCACTTCCATCACGGCCCCATTCACTGATACCTCAACTCGAATCAAAGCCTCACCGCTTGCCCGCAAGCTCGCCGACGAACTCAACGTCAACCTCACCAACATCATAGGAACCGGACCAGGCAACCGAATCGTTGCTGAAGATGTTGAAGCCGCTGCCACAAAAAAAACGGTTGCCGTCACATCCTCCTTTGAAGCCACTGCTGCTGCTGCATTAACCGCCTCGATCAAAGCTCGAACCGTCACACCTCCTTCCCAACCCACACCCGAATCAAGCCCAAACCCAGGCTCAGGGCCTCTGCCCGTTATCAATGAAGACGATGAAATCATTCCTCTGAGCACTTTACGCAAAATCATCGCTTCCCGCTTGAGCACTTCCAAACAAACCATTCCGCATTTTTATCTTCACCTCGAAGCCGATGCCACACCCCTTACAGATCTGCGCAAGCTTATCAACGATCAAACCGCCCAGACTCACGGCAATAAATACTCTCTCAACGACTTCATCCTACTCGCCGTTGTCCAAGCCATGACAGCCGTGCCTGCCGTCAACTCATCATTCGCTGGTGACTCGATTGTTCACTTCAAGCACATTGGCCTAGCAGTTGCTATTGCCATTGAAGATGGCCTGGTAACTCCGGTTATCAAAAAAGCACAAACCAAATCTTTATTGACTATTTCGCGCGAGGTCAAGGATTTGGCAAACCGCGCAAAAGATCGTAAACTTAAACCCGACGAGTTCGACGGCGGCACCATCACGATCTCCAATCTCGGCGCATGGGGTATCGAATCCTTCGATGCCATCATCAACCCGCCACAGGCTGCCATCCTCTCAATCGGCGCAGCTGTGGAAAAACCCGTCGTCAAAAACGGTCAAATCGTTCCTGGTTTACGTATGGATTTGGGGATGTCCTGCGACCACCGGGTCATTGACGGCGCCATTGCTGCCAAGTTTCTTGCCGAACTCAAACGTCTTATCGAGCATCCCGCAGTGATGCTTTTATGATGAAGTCTTTATTTTTGAAATCATAAGATCATCATCATCATAGTGTGAATAACCTTTAGATTTCAGTGTTCCACCTTTTCACCATGCGGGTTCCACAGCTGGAATAACTTGGGAAATGATCTGGGTAAATTCCCGGTAACCTTGATCATTGCGTGCCAAATGGTTGTTTGTCCCACAAATTTCCGGGTTATTCACAGGACTTGCGCAAATTATTCGGGCTTGCACCTTGTAGCCCGATTTTTCATCCTTTTCCATGCACCAAACCGTTGCCGCCCTTAAAGCCTTGTTGCTTGAAAAATCTGTCCGCACAGGAACATTTACTCTCGCTTCTGGTAAACAAAGTGATCTTTACATCGATTGCCGGGTTACCGCGCTCGATCCTTTTGGTGCCAATCTTATCGGCGAAGTAGGCTGGCACGCGGTTCGTTCTAAAATTCATTCGTCACATCTTAAAATTGATGCGATTGGAGGCATGACCCTTGGGGCAGATCCCATTTCTCTCGCTATCGGTATGACTTCTGCGTGCAATCATCCGACCGAGGCACTTCAGGTATTTACCGTCCGCAAGGAACCCAAGGGTCACGGAAGGGGCCGTCAAATCGAAGGTAATTTCCATTCTGGTAACACTGTGATTGTGGTCGATGATGTCATCACCACTGGAGGTTCCACTCTCAAAGCCATTGATGTTATTGAAAGCGAAGGGGGTAAAGTGGCTTTTGCGTTGGTTCTAGTTGACCGGGAAGAAGGAGGTCGTCAAGCCATTGAAGCGCGTGGTATTCCGGTGATCAGTCTTTTTACACGTGCGGCCCTTTTGGAAAATTAGGTCTGTAACTCAAAAACTTCAAAGATAGCTTGATCGTTTGAAATACCGGCTGTTGCCTTGACTTTTTGCCGTTGTTGATTCAAAATCCGTTCATTGGTCTTTTAAATATGTACCGCTCAAAATTTCCATACTTTTTTTTAGCTCTTGCAGCAGTGCTGGCTTTAACGGCGCTAGGTTTATTAGTTCACCGTTCGAAGGACCATTTTGAGACAACTTCTCAGCCGTCACAAACACTTTCTAGTACTGCGCCTACGCCTACACAATCTCATCCAGTCAATCGTCCACCAGCCCTTGGGGATCAACCCGTCCTTAACCCACTGGATGTTGAGGATAAGCTTTCCCCTGAGTTACCATCCATTCCATTAGATCATCCCCCTGGTTTGCCGCCAAATTCACCTGCTATTGTCGCCTCCAATACAGATCCAGAGCAACTAGTCACTGATGTTGCTAAAAACATCGAAACCGCTGATTTTGACCATTTAGCCAAAATTCTTGGTAAAGACGTTTTCAATCCCAATACTCTCGAACTTCTTAAAATTCTTGCCACTCAACATCCATTTAAAATTAAACCCGAAAATGGCATTCGTGAAGTCGGTGAACTCGAACTTAACACCTTGTCTCGATGGTCCCTCAACTTTGAAGGAGCGGAACCTGGCCGTGAATCTATTTTTCTCGATTTGCGCAAAACCAATGGCCAATGGTCAATCGACAAACTCATTTTACCTCCGTTGCCAGAAAATTCTCTTCCAGCAACTTTCACCGCCGATTCTCTTGGCACTGCCGATGCTTTTCTTCAAGCCGTTCTTGCCCAAAAATTCGAATTTGCCCATGTTTTTGTTGATCCAAAAACACTTTCCGACGCCAAAATCGCCGCTCTTTGTATTCTTTTTGAGGAAGGCAAATACCAGCTTCGTCCCACCAAACCTCTTCGCGCCATGTTTCATCGAGGCGACACTTCGGGTTTCTTAGTAAATATTCAAACTCATGATGCCTCTCAAACGGCCCAATTCACTCTTACTCTTCGCCAAACATCCGCTCCGGCTAATTGGCTCATTTCGGAAATTAATCTCGACGAACTTCTTGCTAATTACTCCAATCGCGTTGCTGCTGGTGATATTTACTACTCTCCTCTCGTCAAAAATCCCCAAGGTGGCGATACCCTCGCCCTCTATTTTGAGTTTGATGAAGATCAAATCAATCCTCGTACCCGCCGCCAATTGGAAATCGTCACCCAAATCCTTCGCGCAGATCCCAGTAAAAAAATCACTCTCAGCGGTCATACTGATGCTCTCGGAACGATCCGTTACAATAACCAACTCTCCGCTCGCCGTGCCTCCACCATCCGCGATTTTCTAGTCGCCGCCGGAGTCTCGCCTGTCCAAATTCTCACCTTTGCCAAAGGAGCCAGTCAGCCCCGTCGGCCTAACCTCACAGCCACCGGCCAAGACGACCCAGTCGGTCGCCGCGCTAACCGTCGAACCGAGATTTATCTCGATTTCTAAGCAGGATTCATGGGCCATTAGCTCTGTGACGTCTTGTTTGTAAGTTACAGAGGATGAATCCACTTGCAATGCCGGGCATGAAAGGCTAGTTCCCCTCACCGTTTGCGCGGTTGCGGAATAAATGACGTAATTTATCCAGTATTTCACATGAAGTTGGTTCAACTCCTCAGTCCCAGCCAGATTCTCCTCGACCTACAGGCCGAGGAGCCTTGGTCGGCTATTGTTGAAATGGTGGATGCATTGGTCAGTACAGGTAAATTACCAACGGAAGCACGCGACGAGGTGCTTGAGGCGCTCAAGACCCGCGAGGAGTTGGTGAGTACCGGAATCGGTTGTGGGGTGGCCATCCCCCACGCATTTTCAGAGAGCATTGACCAAGTGGTGGCAGTCGTTGGACGCTCAACCGTCGGGATTGATTTCGAGGCGTTAGATCAGGCACTCGTGACATTTATTATTTTATTCATTGTACCGCAGAAAAATTATCCGCTGCATTTGCACACCTTGTCGGCAATTGCTAAAATGTTTAATAACAGCGAAATCCGGCGGCGTCTGGCTGCGGCACAAAGCCAAGCAGATATTCTGGCTATCCTGGCAGCCAAACCCGCAGCCTCCAGTGCCTGAGGCACGACGATTTTTCCGCTTATCATCATCTATGACCGTCCTTCAGGAACTCGAAAGCCGCCTCGCCACCGCCCTCATCTCTGTTCTTGGTGAACCCGTGATGGCCACTGTGACGCCCACCGCCGATCTGCGCTTCGGCGATTACCAATCCAATGCCGCAATGGTGCTTGCTAAGCAGCGGAAAACCAATCCGCGGGCTTTGGCGCAACAAATCATGGATAGCCTTGATCTAACGGATCTGGCAACGGCGGAGATTGCAGGACCTGGTTTTTTAAATTTCCGAATCTTGCCCGGTGCCTATGCGATGCGAGCGGCTGCTTTGATTCGCGACGAGCGCCTCGGGGTGCCGGCCAGTGGTGTCGGCCGCACTGTGGTGGTGGATTTTTCCGCACCTAACGTCGCCAAGCCGATGCATGTAGGGCACATCCGCTCGACCATTATTGGAGATTCGTTGGTGCGAATTGCTCGGTTTTTGGGCTTCAGGGTGATAGCTGATAACCACATTGGCGATTGGGGGACCCAATTTGGGATGATTTTGGTCGGGTGGAAGACCCTGTTAAATGCCGCAGCCTTGGAAATCGATCCAATCCCCGAGTTGGTGCGTATTTATCGTGAGATCAATGCTGCCACCAAGGATCAGCCAGACTTGTTAGAAACCTGCAAACGCGAGTTGGTGAAGTTACAGGCGGGGAATCCGGAAAACTTGGCGATTTGGCAACAGTGCATCAACGTTTCCAAGCGCGGACTTCAGAAAATTTACACCAAGCTCGATGTTTCTTTCGATCATTGGCTCGGCGAAAGCCACTACAACGAGCAATTGGCTGGTTTGGTTGATGAGTTTCTTGAGCAGGGCCTCGCCCGTGTGAGTCATGGCGCCGTGTGTATTTTTTCCGACGGCAGCAAAGCCCCGGATGACGATCCATTTCTAGTTCACAAAGAAGACGGCTGGACCGACAACCCAACAATCATCCGCAAGGCCGATGGCGGGTTTCTCTATGCCACTACGGATTTAGCCACCATCCAATTCCGCATCGACAAGTGGCAGGCGGACCACGTCTGGTACGTCGTCGGCGTGCCTCAGCAATTGCATTTCCGCCAACTCTTCGAGGCCGCAGCACGCTGGGGAAAAACCGGCGATTTCCGTCACATCGCCTTCGGCTCAATCCTCGGTGACGACCGGAAATTAATGAAAACACGCTCAGGCGAGAACGTCCAACTCTCGGACGTGCTCACCGAAGCCGTGGAACGAGCCGCCGCAGTCATCGCCGAAAAAAACCCGGGATTGCCTGCTGCCGAAGCTGCAGCGATCGCTGAAACCGTCGGCATCGGCGCAGTGAAATTTGCAGAACTCTCGCAAAACCGCCTCACCGATTACGTGTTTTCCTGGGACCGCATGCTCGCTCTCCACGGCGACACAGCACCCTATTTGCAATACTCATATGTGAGGATCCGCTCGATTTTCCGCAAACTCGATACACCCTTCGACGCAACCACCTGCCAAGTGGTCCTCGGCGACAACGAGGAAATTCACCTGGCTCGTTTGTTGGTGCGCTTTGGTGAGATCGTGCCAACCATCTTGGACGACTTCCGGCCGAATCTGCTCGCCAATTACCTGTTGGAATTG
Source organism: Akkermansiaceae bacterium (assembly GCA_903875675.1). Classification (GTDB taxonomy): domain Bacteria; phylum Verrucomicrobiota; class Verrucomicrobiia; order Verrucomicrobiales; family Akkermansiaceae; genus Luteolibacter. The sequence continues at coordinate 11,538 of CAIQXC010000867.1, read as the reverse complement.
GCCCGCGCCTTCCATTCATTTTTTGAGGCTTGCCCCGTGCTCAAGGCCACCGAGCCGAGCCGTTCGAGCCGCTTGGCGCTATGTGACCTGACGTCACGTACCCTTCAGCAGGGCCTCTCATTATTGGGCATCAAGGTTCCTGATAAAATGTGATAGAATGACAGGAGACTGGGCGACAGGTGCCAGAAGATCAGAATTTACCACCACCGTCTTCTGAGCTTGTCCCCCCCTTGTTTTCTGGTTCCTGTCTGCTAATCTTCTGTCCATTCCTCCATGTCCCCATTTTACGTCATTGGTCACAAAAACCCCGATACCGACTCTATTTGCTCGGCCATCGGCCACGCCGCCTTGCTGCGAGCTACCGGCGAACAGCCCACCGCTATCGCAGCACGCTGCGGTGAAATATCCCAGCGCACTGCCTGGGTGCTGGAGCGCGCCGGTATGGCTGAGCCGCTTTTGATCACAGACGTGCGCACCACCGTGGGCATGATCTGCCACCCGCAAGTGATTAAGGTCACTGTGTCCGACACCTTTCTCACGGCATACCGACGCATGCTTGCTGCCGAGATCCGCTGTGTGCCGGTCGAGGATGAACAAGGGAATCTGTGCGGTTTGTTGCGGTATTTCGACTTGCTCAAGCTGCTGCTGCCCGAGGACACGGAAGGGCTGAGCGTGAGAACCGTGCATGTTTCATTGGCGAAACTCGCCGATACCCTCCAAGCCCAAAGCCTTGGTGCCGCACTGCCCCCTCCGGAATTTGAGGAAGACCTTATTCTGCTCGTCGGGGCCTCGTCCCAAGCTGCAGTCGAAAAACGCCTCAAGACCGCTGTTCAGGATGACAACGTCGGAAAATACCTGGTCATTTGCGGCGATCGGCCGATCATCCAGCGCTATGCTATTGACCGCGGGGTTCGCGTCTTGTTAGTCACCGGTGAAAACCCGGTTGCCGGGGATATTCTTGCCCATGCCGCACGCCATGGGGTCGTGCTCCTGCGTTGCCATCAGGATACCGCAAGCGCTTCCACCCTGATCCGCTGCTCCCGCACCGTGCGCCATGTGATGGAGCAAACATTCCAGACTGTGAGTCCGTCCGAGCCGGTTTCGCGCTTGCGCAAACGGCTGGCTACCTCCGAGCAGGATTTATTGCCGGTGATCGACCCGCTCACTGGCAAAATGATCGGAGTTCTCACCAAATCCGATTTGATCGATCCCCCCCGGGTACGCCTCGCTTTGGTGGATCATAACGAATATGCTCAAGCCGTCACTGGCGTTGAGGAGGCGGAGATCACCGAGGTGATTGACCACCACCGGCTGGCCGGCGATCTGGTGTCGCGCGAGCCCATCCGCTACCTCAACGAACCGGTGGGTTCCACCTCAACGTTGGTGGCCCGCAAGTTTTTCTATCGTCAGGTTCCACCGGAGGCGGGTGTGGCACTATGTTTGTGTGCTGGCATCATCTCCGACACGTTGTGCCTGACCTCGCCGACCACTGCGCAGATTGATCATGAAATGCTCGCTTGGCTCTCCGAATTTGCCGCGATTGAGCCGCAAGTGTTTGCCGAGGAGTTTTTTGGAGTTGGTTCGTTGATTGCCACGGGGGCAGCAGCGGAACTTCTCAATGCCGACCGCAAGGAATTCACCGAGGAAGGATTTTCGGTGAGCATTTCACAAGTCGAGGAACTTGGCTTGCAGGGTTTTGCCGCACGCCGACAAGAACTCGAAGTCGCCTTGCGCACCCTCGTGATTACCCATCGCTACGACCTGGCCGTCCTCGCGGTCACCGATATCGTCGGTCATCACAGCTTGGTTTTGGCCGTCGGCCAAGAGGCGATCCTAGCCAAAATGCCCTTCAAACGTCTCGATGAGGCCCTGTTCGACGCCCCCGGCGTCGTCAGTCGAAAAAAACAACTTTTCCCCGCCGTGAGCGATGCCTTGCATCACGCCAAATAAGGGCGAGCGACCCTCTGCCTCAAAGCGTCGTCCCAAGCCCCCACTTTCTGGCGGGCGTAGCGAAGCGTGAGGTGGCCCCTATATTCCGGCTGGCAAAGCCATTTCAGACGACGAACTCATCAGGCTGGTATTCAGGACTAATGAGAAATATCAAAGGATTGGGTTTGCCATGATAAAATCCATGATCATCCCTCTGACTACTGCCTGCCATGACCCGCGACGAACTCATCAGTAAAATCCACAAGGTTGAGGCTCTGTACCGATCCACCCAGTCGCAAGGCGAGATGCAGGCGGCGCGGGGTGCGCTCGAACGCCTCCAAGCACAACTCGCAGCAGTTCCTCAACCAGCAGTCGAGTTCAAGTTCTGCCTGACTGATCCATGGAAGCGCCAGCTCTTTCTAGCGCTGGTCCGCCGCCACGAGCTTCAGCCATACCGCCGCCCGCGCCAGCGCTATACCACCATCATGGTCAGGCTCCAACGCAAGTTCCTCGACGATATCCTGTGGCCCGAGTTCTTGCAACTCTCCCAATTGCTTCACGACTACCTCAATGAAGCCACCCGCGACGTCATCAGCCGCGCTATCCACCGCGACCTGTCCGAAGCCTCCGAAATACCCGGCCTCGGTGATTCGCCGGAATAACAGGTGGCGTGCTTTCCGGCAGGCATAGGGTCGTGAGGCGGTTATTGATGGAAAGAATTGATGCGGGTTTTGCGACGGCGGGAAATTTTCCAGATCAAATGCGCGAGACGCATGGCCAGGGGCATGGCAACGATCAGAATGAGACAGCCCAATGCGATACCGACCGGGGTGCCGACTTTCGCAAGAACAGCGTCAACTATTTGTGACAGAAGCGGCGGCGATTTGACTACCGCAACCGCACCACCGGAGGCAGCAATGACCATGGCCGTGGAAAGGCCGCCAGCGAGAATCTGCTTGGGATTGAGCTTGGCTAGAAAGGAGCCGCCCTGCTTCTCAACTGCCGAAAGCAGGGTGCGCGCTGCGGTTGGGTCAGCGGCATGCGACGTATAGCTGAGGACTTCCCCCAGTTCCCTCTCCGGCAAGGCTGCAAGCCGCCGCAGGTCCCCGCTTGCAGGAAAAACCCGTACTGCATCGCCAGCCAGACCGGGTGCCCTCGCCTCGATGCGCAGAATGTCGTCGCCGTACTTTCGGGCAAGCGGCAGCACTTCATGGGCACGGGCTGCCAATACCGGTGCCGCCTCGGGCACGCGGATGGCCATTTTCATGACATCGTCACCGTGCCGGGCCGCCGCCTCGGCTAGGCCGAGTCCCCCCCGTTCTGCTGCCTCCAGAGCGGCCTTGCCACTGGCTCGCCACGCGATCTCGAGAGCTTCTGCAGCTCCCTTTGCAGGGACGCGGCCAGCCAGCTTGGCGAGTTGTTCGATGACTTCGGCGACAGGTTCGACGACTGATGCGCAGGCCTCTTGCTGGAGTGGAACGAGCATGATGCCGATAATCGTGATAAGCAATAGATGTGGATGCATGACGAATATAGGTGAGTTATAGCGTGTGGATGAGCAAAACATTCAAAGTACTGGGGCAAGCAATGGCTGAAAGCCTGCCTCAATCTGGTCGAGCGCGCCGGTGGCAGCTTTTTCCTGACTGTCGAGTTGCTCGTTGAGCAAGCCCTCGATCTTTCCCGGAAGACGATTGATCTCAGCAATGGCTTGCCAGATCTCTTTGGCTGTCCACGCCGAACCGCCCACGGCAATGGTGGCACCAATGATCTTTCCGACCGGCGATGGACCGTCTATAACACAAGCTGTCCCAGCAGCACCGGCGGTTCCGGCTGCAGTGGCGATCGCGGGTTCCAAGACACTCATCAAAATCGTGATGGTGGACCTGATAAAAACCAATTCGAGGGATGCTCCAATCCCGGCTGCGATCGTTTGATTGACGGAGTGATCCAATGTCTCTGCCATGGCTCCGATGGCCGGAAGTCCAGTGTCCAGTTCTGTAGGGCTAATTCCTGCGTCATGAGCGAACTGGAGCGTTTCCTTGCGATAATGGTTGGCGCGGACCAATGCATTCTGACGGGCGCTCATTATCTGAACGAGAATCTTCTCGCGGGCTGAAGACAGCAGTACCGTGGCGGGCTCCAGGGAATGCTGAATATAATCCTGCAATTCATGCCCCCCGCGAAGTTTGTCCTTGGTTCCCATGGCTGCACAGCTTGTGGCATTGCAAAAACCACGGAACGGCTGGGTTGCGACGTCCGCCTTTCCAGAAACCTCCTTGTGCGCGGCGGTCAGAATCTCGTGGATCGCCTGACGGGTGGCGGCGATGTCCTCAGCCTCGGCTCCAGCGTAGCGGGCTGCGGCCTCGGAGATCTTGGAACGGGCGATGCGGGCAGCTACTTCCGGGTCGATGGTTGTATGGATAGAAGCCACCCCGATGAATGCTGCGATTGTGGCAAATGCGCCGGTGGCCAGAATGACGAGTCGTGCGATGTTTGGGCGGTCCGTTCTCATAATGGTAAAACAAGATTTCTTCATGGCGGTGTTGCTGGCTTGCGTGTGATGATTTATGCGATTCCACGTCCTCCCGCAAGCGTGCGGACATCCGGGGATGGGCCACGTGTTGAGTTTGCCCTTGGAAGCGTCGCTGCCTGCACGCAAGGCAAGCAGCGCGATGGATCTACCCAGCGGGTCACCTGCGCAAGCACTGTGGCGGTCATCAGCAGGTTCGCGGCCATGCAGGAGTTGGAGTGAGACGATGTCTTGAAGGATGAAGGATGAAGGATGAAAAAGAAACTCCCGTCACCAATGCCTTTCGGCTGCGATAGGCGACTAGGCGGTCGCAGTCGGGGTCGATGAGGTCGAGGAGGCAATTCCAGAGTGGTCGAGGCCATCTTGTTCGAGGTGGCACTCGAAGAAGGAATACTGGACGCGGAGGGCGAAGTCCTCGCAGGTTTTGGCGACTTTTCGGAGGCGTTTGACAGCGCGGAACCCTCGACAAGGAACGGTTCGCCCAAGGCAGGCAAAGGTACTGCCATGTCCGCCAGTTCCTGAATGGTGGGCCAGCCGCAGAGCAGGGGCAGCCGCCTGGCGGCCTTCTTCTGCTCATCTCATGGGCAAATGTGGGCGGGACGCCCACTCTCCTTGGGACACTCAAGGAGTGGTGGCGTCCCGCCGCCATGGCCCATGCGAAGAGCAGGGGCAGCCGCTTGGCGACCTTCTTCTGCTCATCTCATGGGCAAATGTGGGCGGGACGCCCACTCTCCGTGAAGGACACTCAAGGAGGGGTGGCGTCCCGCCGCCATGGCCATGCGAAGAGCAGGGGCAGCCGCTTGGCGGCCTTCTTCTGCTCATCTCATGGGCAAATGTGGGCGGGACGCCCACTCTCCTTGGGACACTCAAGGAGTGGTGGCTTTCCTCCTGTCGTTATGGCAGACAGGCGGGACGGGCTATGGCTTCCAGACTCGCAGCAAGACGCAGCCGTGGCGCGGGAGGGTGCGAGTGAGCTTGCCTGTGACGGGCTGGAGGTCTTGCTGGGTCCAAAGGTCTCGGACGCGGGCGGTGCCGGTGACGCTGAGGGTGGCGAGGTCGAGAGTGACGGGCTGAGGCGCGGCACCGAGGTTGAATAGGCCGACCGCCCATGAGCCATCCGCCATGGGCTTGGCCCAAACTTCAGCGTTGCCGGTTTTGGAAATGCGGCCGGCTTGCTTGCCGAGTTCATCTTGGTTGACATCGAGCACCTCATCATTTGTTAGAAGATTGAGGGTGAAGTCGTCGAGCTGGGTCAGGTCGCAGCCGATGAGCAGCGGTGAGGCGAGCAGGCACCAGAGCGAGATATGCGTGTATTGCTCGTTGGGGCTGAGTTTGGTGGGATGCAGCGACGGGCCCCAGCCGACGTGGCCGACGACCAACATATCCGGATCATTCCAGTGGCCGGGTTTGGTAAATTTTTCGAGGCCGTCTTGTTTGAAGCCGATGCCGGACATGCTGCTCCAATTGTCAGTGATATCTCCGGTGGTGCGCCAACTGTTGCCGCCGACTTGGGCACCCCAAGCGCTGACGTTGCCCATGCCATATTGGCAGAGGCTGAAGTAGATGTCGCGCTTCTGTTGGTCCAGTGCGCTGCGCATCACGGCATAGGGCAGCATGAGCTTGAGCAGTGGGTCGTCGGTGATGGAATCAATCGCCGGGACGTGATGGACGGCAGCGGCACGCTTGCCTTCCATCTCGGGTTGATAGGAACACCAGTCATGTTTCAGATAGTCAAAGCCCCAGGCGGCATAGGTGGCGGCGTCTTGGTTTTCATGGCCGAAGCTGCCGGCGCACCCGCCACAGGTGAGAGGGCCGGGCGTTGAGTACAGGCCAGCCTTCAAGCCCAGTGAATGCACATAGTCGGTGAGGCCCTTCATATCTGGGAAGCGCGAGTTGGGCAAAATCTTGCCGCTGGCGTCGCGCTCGGGTCCTTGCAGGGATGGGTCGTCGCTGCCGGGTTTGACCTGCCAGAAGTCATCGATATTGATATACGTCCAGCCGTGGTCGATGAGGCTGCTTTGTGCCATGACGCGTGCGGCATCGCGGATGTTTTTGTCGGTGACGGCACCGGCGAAGCAGTTCCAGCTGTTCCATCCCAGAGGCGGGGTGAGGGCGATGGTGTCGCCACCAATGAGCTTGAGCGTGCGACTCGTCTTGCCGCTGGAATTGCTTGCACCTACCTTCACCAGCCATTCGCCCTTGGCGGCGAGTGTGCCGGTCAACATGCCGGTCTTGGCATCCAGCTCGATGCCGGGCGGCAGTCCCTCTGCGAGATAGGTGAGGGGTTTGGTGCCGGTGGCGGTGATGCGATGGAGAAACGGATTGCCTGGGCGGGCACCGAAGACGCGCGGGCCGGTGAGGCGGGGTGCCGGGCCCGGTTTGGGTGTGAGAATGAGCGCCTCCTCCTTGGTGGGGGTGACAACCACAGGCGCGGCACCGTTGAAGCTGATGCGGGCGTCGGCCCAGTCGGCGTGATCGAACTCATTGCCGTCGCCGCCATCCAACACTTGCAAGTCGAGGATATGGACGCCGGCGAGAGGCACTTTCAAGGCGCGGGCGGCGGCCCCTCCCTTGAGGACGCCACTGCGAAATACCTCGTGCCCATCGCAGGACACGACAAATTCCACGCTGCCTTTGTTACCGATTTCGGCATCGACGCCGACCTCGGCGCTGAGGGAGTCGGCTTTGCCGTCGAGCCGCAGGGAGAAGCTGCTGTCTGCGTGGGTGCCAATGCCGTCGCTATAACTCTTGCCGCCGATCTTCAGCGGCTTGCCATCCACGGATTTTCCGGCTTGGGCTTGGCCCCAACCGATTTCCATGGCGGAAAGATCGAGTTTGGAGAGTTGGAGCTCTCCGGCGCTAGCAAGCGGTGCCAAGCAACAAGCGCTGAGGATGGCAAGTGAGGTATAAAGATCATGTCTCATGTTTGGTTCGGGGTTGGCTCTCATTGCCAATGAGCGTTTGTTAAAACGGACTAACAAACAAGCGGATTCTTCATGCGGGCGGCGCAGACGGCCCCCTTGGCCTGAGGAACATTGAGACCATGCCCGCCAGCACCAATAACCCGCCGAAAACGCAAACAATGGCAGCTCCGCTTGGCAGGTCCTTGTAAAACGAAATCATCAACCCGCTCACGCCGCCGACGAGTGAGAGCCCCACGCCGATGGCCAGGCGGGTGCCGAAGCGCTGCGCGGTGAGGATGCCACACACCGCCGGGACGATCAGATAGGTGAATACCAGCAACACGCCGACGATTTGCACAAAGCTGGTGACGACCAGGCCGAAGGTGGCGTAAAACAGGAAATCCCATAACTTCACAGGCATGCCGGAGGCGGCGGCTTGGGCCGGGGCGAAGGACAGCAGCAGGAAGCGTTTGCGCAGAAACCAGTGGAACAGGCCGACTCCAACAAACAGCCCGAAGGTGCGGAAAATTTCCTCTTTGGTGACGAGCAGGATGTTGCCTACGAGCATGTTCTTGATTTGCTCGTCGCCTTCCGTCGAGTAGCTCAACAGAATGACCGAGGCGGCGGCGGCCACCACATAGGCGATGCCGATGATCGCCTCTTGCGGCACCTCGCCGTTGCGTTTGCCGGTGAAGGCAAACAGGGCGGCCGCCAGCAGGGTGAAGCCGAGCGAAATCCAGAACGTCAGCGGACTGTCCGGATCCATGTGTTTCATCACGGCGAAACACACGCCCAGAGAGGCCATTTGCGCCATCGCTATATCAATGAAAATGATTCCGCGGCGGACCACATGCAGGCCAAGATAGACCAGCAGACCGGGCAACAATACACAGGCCACAACCGGCCACATCATGACTTCCCACATGGTGCTAGTTTTTGAGGGCTGTGGTTAGGCGGGTGACCAGCACGTCGATCAACTCGACATAGGTCGCGGTGTTGGGCAAGCCGTCCGGGTATTGCGCGGCATCCACGACGTGGGCTCCGGTGGAGGATGCCACCTTGGTGGCAATTTTTCGGTTGTGGTAGGGCTCGACGATGATGGCCTTGATCTTCTCCGCTTTGATTTTTCCGATCACTTCGGCCAGATGCGACGGTGAGGGCGGCACCCCGGGTTTGGGCTCGAGGAAAACGTCAACCTCAAAGCCGAAGCGGTGGGCGAAGTACAGCCAGTCGTCATGATAGGCAGCGAGGTGTTGCCCGCGGAATGGCAGCAGCGCCTTCCCCCATTCCTGCAGTTTGGCATCAATCGTGGCTTCGAATTTCTTATTATTGGCGGCGTAACTGGCGGCGTTGGCCGGATCTGCGGAGCTGAAGGCCCGGGCGATGTGTGCGGCAACGGCTTTGGCAATGATCGGATCGACCATGAAATGTGGATTGCCCGATGCGTGAACGTCGCCGGCGGCGCGGCTGAGGGTGGCGGGCACATCGAGCAGGCGGATGCCTTCGCAGGCCTGGACGCGGCCGATAGCGCCGGTGTCGAGTTTGGCATTGCGGGCATTTTGGAGGAGTGGCGGGAGCCAGCCGACTTCGAGTTCGGCGCCGCCCTCGATGAGGATATCGGCGCTGCGCAGTTTGACGACAAAGCTTGGCCGGGCATCCACAAAGTGCGGATCCTCGGTCGGCTTCGCCATCGAGGTGATGTCCACATGGTCACCCCCAATTTCACGGGCGATGGCCGCGTAATCAGCTAGAGTGGCCACAACATTGAGCTTGGCCCGTGCCGTGCCGGTGATGGCTGAGAAGACGGTTAGAAGGATTGCTATGGTTGGTTTCATGGAGGTATTATTTTGCTAGATATTAGAATTAGAATTTGTGGGCACCGTGAGCGCCCAGGGCGATTTCATACATCAGGAAGAGCGAGTTTTCATCGCGGCTGGGGAGGAATGCGTTAGATTGAAGTTTGTCGTAATTGTATTGAAGGCGGAATTTTGAGAACTCCGAGGGATACCAAGTTAGATCGGTGGAAACGCGGCTGCGGCTTTGGCGTTGCGGATCGTTGGTGACGTCCGACGTCTGCATGTGCATGTAATCACCGCGGAGGCCGGCGGCCCAGCCCTTGTAAAAGCCCCAAACGACTTGGGAGTAAGCTCCCCAGTCATGGAAGGTTTCGGCGGCGGTGAAGGTGTTATTGAGTCCCTGGCCAGCCTCATATCTGCGGACCATCGCCTCGCTCTGCCATTTTACATAGGGCCAGCCGCCTTCGGCGTCGGAGGGTTTCCACTTGTAAAACAAATCGGCACCGTAGATTTGGGTGGAGCTGTTGTAGCCGGTGTCATTTGGGCCAAAAGCCGCGGACAGGCCGCCAAGGATCGTCTGCGTGGATGTTAGATCAACCGAGGCTTCGAGGCGAGGCGTGATCACAAGATCGGATAGTCCGTCGGTTTGTCGATGGATGGTTGATCGATCAAAGAAGGTGCCGGTATCACCCGGGTTGCGGAAGGAATAGCCGGTGCCGCCCTGGCCGTTTTGCAGGGCCATGATAGCTTGGGCATAGAACGGCAGCGGGATGACCCAGGCGAGTTGGGCACCGACACCGCGCAGCCCGTCCGGACCGAGCAGCAGTCCTTGGACGAGGGGTGCATCGACAAAATCCCAGGTGTGTGGATGGGTTGGGTTGATGCGGCCGAACTGGGTGAAAAACTGTCCGGCTTTAGCTTGCAAGCCAAAGGGAAGGTCGGTGGTTTGGCCGAAGGCTTCCTCGACTTCGACCTGGGTTTGATTGTTGTTGTCGAGTTTGAAGACGATATTGGCGAAGCCTTCGAAGAACGGGTCCACGGCGCCATCCAGGGCGAGTTCGACGTTGCGAGCGTTGAATCCGCGTTGTTGGGGGTCGTGGTCGCCGACTTCCAGTGAGCTGAGATTCGGGTCGGTGGAAGCCGCTCCAGCGATCACCGCATCGAAGGAAATATTCAAATAACTGCCCTTTGCCGCAGCGCCGCCGAGTAGGCCGGGAGACGGCAGCAGCCCGGCTGAGGGGCCGCTGGCTGGGCCATCGGTCACGATGGATGGATCGGTGGTGGGAAAGGAATCGCCCGCCGTCGCAGGGGCGCTTGGCGGTTGCTTGCCGGCCGGGGGCACGGCCGGGGCGTCCGGCACGAGTGATGGATCGGTGGTGGGGAAGGCTGGTGCCGGGTCCGGGGGGGCGGCTTTGCTGGGGGTCGGTGGCGGCGGTGCGGGCGAGTCTGGAACTGCCGGTTTCAAGGAATCGATGACCATTTGCTGGTCGGCGATTTGTTTTTTAAGGGCGGCGAGTTCCGCTTGGTGGCGGGTTTGCTGGTCTTGGAGGGCCTTTTGCATTCCAAGGAGTTGCTGATGAATCTCTTCGTTGGAGGGGGCTGGCGTCGCGGGGCTTTCAGCCTGGAGACGGCTGGAAAGCAGGGATATAGTTAGAAAAACAGCTAAATTTCTGATCGTTTGCATGATGGTGACGGATTGGATTGATGAACGCCGCGAGTTGCGCGTCATTCAGACAGAGCGGCGGAACCAACGGGGTTCCGGCGTGCTAATTCGACCTATCAGACAAGTGATGGCGGCCCGTGTTCGAGCAAACTGCCGCATAAATGCACCGGCATCGAGTGCCGGACATCGGCCGCCGACGGGATGACGTCGATGAAAACCGGCGTGAAGCCCGGTGCGATGATTGGGGCGACAAGGGGATGCTCGATGAGGCCCGATTTGAAGTCGGTGGCCAGACAATGGTGGTCGGAGTCGTGCGAGGACAAGTGGAAATGCCCGTGCATTTCCGGTGAGGATGCGAGCATCGACAGGAGCAGGACCTGAACGATGGCAAGCCACACCAAGGGCACGCAAACGCGGCGCATGTGGTGTCGGACTTGGCTGTTAGTCATGGGAACGGGTTGCCTAGCCCACGCATGGCGGCTAGGCAAATAATATTTTTCGGACAATTGGATCCATCGACGAAAATGGGCGGGAAGCGAAAGCCTCCCGCCCATGAGGTGGAGAGTTAAGAAGTGTGGGTTACTTGGCGGGCTCGGGTTTGGCGTCGGGTCTTGGGCCACGGCCCTGAGGGCGCATATCCTTGAGTTTTTGTTGCTGCTCAGGAGTGAGGATGGCGGAGATTTCTTCGAGCTGTGAGGTGAAGTAATCGCGCATGGC
>CAIQXC010000866.1 GCA_903875675.1 Akkermansiaceae bacterium | reverse complement strand
CTCACCACTCACCATTACTATCTATACGACGGCATATCTCTCATGGAGCGCCGCACCGGCACCGATCCCGACGACGCCACAACGGATCGCCGCTATTTTTCCAGCGGCGAACAGCGGTTGGACGGCTCCACTTGGCAAAGCTATCATTACTGCCGAGACCACCTCGGCAGCGTGCGCGAGGTGCTTGCCTCCGACGGCACGTTGGTCGCCCGTTACGACTACACGCCGTATGGCGAGCGGATCACGCGCCACGAGGCGAGCGGCTACACCGCCTGCGACATCGGCTTCACGGGCCACATCACCCTACCCAGCCTGGTCTCAGGTCAAACAGAACTCGTCCTCACACACTTCCGAGCCTACAATCCAGAGCTTGGAAGATGGCTTTCGCCGGATCCCATAGGGGAAAAAGGTGGCATGAACATATATCAATATGCGGGCGGCGATCCAACCAGTTCCACCGATCTTCTTGGCCTTTATCCACTGGCAAATCCTGCCGCAGCGGAAGCGTATTCAAGTTCACACTGCTCCTCTTCGAATGTGTCTCCCGGAGAAGCGATTGGATTCATGGTTGGGGCGGTAGCTGCGGAAGCGGTAGGAGCGATAATTGCGGTCTTTGCACCCGAGGCAGTGGTTACCGTTGCCCGTTCAGCCGCTCAAAACCCGGCAGTATTGGCGCAAGCGGCAGCAGCGCTCGATGAGACCGGCGTCGCGGGGTGTGCGGTGGGAGGCGGGGCGACAGTAGCGGTTGTAAAGCTGAGCCAGTCCGAGGTGAGTGCCATAACTAGAATTAATAATATTTTATCAAATGGGATCAAGCCTGGCCCAAAGGGAGATATAGCAGGTGCAGTAGCGGATATGGTAGGCTCTCCCATAGATAAGCCCGGTGGAGGTTACTGGAAACATTATATAGATCTTGGTAACATGTTGACTGGATTAAGGAATAATGCGTCTAAACTAGCCAAATGCGCCGACCCCGTTGCCGTGAAGGCGCGACAAGACGCTTTAGACATGATAAAAACAATAGAAGACGCGATTAAAGGGGCCGGGTTATGAGCATGGATGAAACTACATTCGCTGACCTTGACCTGCAGAAGGGAATTGCAGCATTGCCACCAAATGGAGAAAACGATATGCCCCTTGAGGCATGGTATCGCGCAGTATGGCGAACCCCCGTTGGGAAATTAACGATTGGGGACCTAGGGAGAGCCGTTAGGCAAGGCGTTCACCTCGATATTGTTGTTCCGCTGGCTGTCTCAGCTTTGCAGAATGACATTCTTTCAGGGGAGTATTACGATGGCGAGTTGCTCTTGTCACTTTGCACCGTCGAGCAAGAGTTTTGGAGAACACACGACACGATTTGCGAGAGCCTTTGTGACATTATTGATAACTCGGTGAGCGTCGTTTCAAGAGAGGGGCTCCCTGAAGTGATCGTGTTCCGCAATCTTCTTGCGAACATGATTGAGTGACAAGGAAATGTTCAATTGATTTTTGGAAGGGAGCCTTTCCACACAATGAAGATTATTGAAGATAAAGAAAAATATCCTGCTTTATTTCTATTCGGAGCCGGAAGCAACGATCTCTTGATCCGCGAATGGGAACTCAAGAATGCGGTTTCCATAACTGAGAATCTGAGGGAGATGTGGAATATAATTGGTTCGGGCACAGCATTTGAAACGGAGGATATTTTTGCCATACAACCTGACATCGTCACCGGAGAGTCCGTTGATTCTATAACCGCACTCTATCGATCACAGGGATTGCCGTCGAGGTATTGGGTGATTCATCGCGGCATGGGAGGATTGACGGTGTTTGATTCCGAATCTCGGCATCTGCTGCAACTTAGTGAATCCTCCTACGAGCCATCAAGAAGCTACGCTGATTTCGACGAATGGTATTGTGAGTGTCTTCGAGCAGAATATGCAAAGCGGTACAGCTTGAAGTAGTGAAGGTTAGACTCACTTGGGCCGTTCATTGAATGGCTTAACTATGCATTCTGGACTCCCGTACCTGAATCTGTTCGAGGCTGTCTTGTGGGTGGACTTCCCATGACATTCTCGAACTGGCGCCTCGGCTGCGGCCGACCGGAATCGGACCCCGGTATCGGCTTTTCTGACACCATCTGAGACCCTGCTTGCCGGAAGGTGCGGCGGAATGCGGGACCAATGAAAAATGACCTTGCATATTGCCCAATCTGCGGTCATTTGCTGGCGTAAGCCATTGAATACCAGTCGTTTCACCAGATTAGGAAGCTCAGAGATGCGGCTGATTGACATTCCATCAAGCTCCAAAGCTGATTTCGCACTGGGACGCACGAGCGCAGTCGGTGAAGAGCTTCACTCTCTCGTCACAGGCTCAATCTGATAGTGCTTGCGGATGGCCGCCAGCACGGCCGCGAAGTCGTAGAGGTAGAAGCGGGGCGTGATCTGGATGTAGGGGATCATCCGCTTGCCGACCCAGGTGTCGATACTCCGGGTGCTGACTGACAGGCGCTTGGCGAGTTCCTTCTTCTTGATGAGGGTGGGTTCGATGGTGTTCATGGTTGCGCACCGTTGGCACTGTCAACGCACAGGTTTTACTTACGTAAGGAAATCTTCCGCAGCCTCTCGCGGATGCTCCACTTGAGTTCGCTTGGCACCCAGCCATCCGGGGGCGTGATCGAGAACCACACCTTGGCGGCGTCCTCGGTGACGACTTCCCGGTAGTGGCGGAAGATCATCTTCGGCGAGTTACCGGCCTCCAGAGCCGTCCGTGCCACGTCGCCTGTCTCCGCTACCCTGTAGCTGATGAACGAGTGTCTGAGGGCATTCTGACGCCATCCACCGGGGATTTTAGCCTTCACGGCGACGTCGTTAAGTGCCCCGGACGGATCGGTGATGGAAATGATCGGCCCGGTCTCCTCACGCCACGGGGAAAGCCATGTCTTGAGGTTCTCAGGCAGCGGCACCAGGCGCCGTGCCGCCGTTTTCGCCTTGCGGCCGGCGATTTCGATGTGGCCGCGGTCCCACTTGATGTCCTCCCAATGGAGCCGCCGAATCTCGGCGGAACGGATTCCGGCAAACGCCCCGATGGCGACCAGTGGCAGAATTCGGGCATGGCTGGCGAGGAGCAGGCCCTTCATTTCCTCAGGCGTGAAAATCTCAACCTCGGTTTCCGCCTCCTTGAACGACTCGCTTTGTTCGGCGGCTGTCTTCCGGTCAGGGTGGAGATACCCTTGGCGCTTGGCGAAGCCGAACATGGTGACGATGTTGCGGCGGATGCCCTTCTTGCTGACCACCCCCAGTCCCTTGAGCCCCGTGAGAAACTGGTTCATATCCGAAACCGACACGTCCCCGATATTGCCGCCCACCTTTGACGTGTAGCGCTTGAGGTGGTCCCGGCAATTCCGGGCGTAGATGTCACTCACCCCGCTGGTGCGGCGCGACTCGACGAATTCTTCGGCCACCTGGGCGGTGGATTTCACCGCGAACAGGTCTGTGCGGTTGGCCTGGTAGAAGCGGACGGCGTCGGAAAGCGTGATGCCCACCACGGCGGTTCGGGCGCTCACCCATTTGTCAATGGCGGCGGCGAGGGTGACGCCGAATTGCTTGGCCTGCCCCTCGCAATGCCGGAGGAGCTCGATGTCGCGCTTGGTTGCCTCGTCACTGGTCGAAAAGCCGTTGGTCAGCCTGACTGTCGTTTGCTGGGCCACCATCCGCGCCTCGTCCATGTCGCCGATGCTGCGAAGCTTGCGGCGGCCACCCTCTTTCCACGACAGCGTGAACTCGTCGTAGCCGTCCTTCCGGTTCATGGTGTAAATGCGGATTCTCGCGGGGCCATTGCCGATTTCCACGACACTGCTGCGACGTTTTCTCTTCCGGGTCATAGGCCCCGGCTTTCGTGTCAACTTGTCAGAAAAAGTGTCAGAAGAACTCCCCGATGTCGTGGTTGATCGGCTGTAACTACCTTTATAATCAACGCCTTGCGGCGATACTCCCACCCTCTCCGCCATCTGGGGCTGCACTAACACCGGCGTCACCTACACTCCCAACGCCCTCAACCAATACTCCAACATCATCACGGAGGGCGGGCGGTTTATCCTCGGAGAGGCACCTGTGGCAAACCCCGTCATCATCAACGGCGACACCAGCACGCCCGCGGCTCGCGCCGGTGGCTTGGGATTCTACTGGAAGCAAATCACCGGCAACAACTCGGCCGGCCCGCTGTGGAGCAACGACAGCATCGCCAGCGGCGGTGTCACCATCAGCGGCAACACATGGACACCAAAAAGCTCGGTCACCCCGGTCCACGATGATGATGGAAACTTGACTTATGACGGACGCTGGGAAAGTGTGTGGGACGCCGAAAACCGGCTCACCTGCATGACAACCACCGAAGCCGCTGCCACTGCTGGTGTTCCCCGCCAACGGCTGGACTTTGTCTATGATTGCCAGAACCGGCGGGTCTCCAAGACAGTGTCCACCTCCACCGATGGCACGACCTGGACAGTCTCCAGCAACCTGCGCTTCCTTTATGACGGCTGGAACCTCATCGCCGAATACAGCGCGCCGTCAGCCGAATCAACCACCCTAACGCTGCAAGCGGCCCATGTCTGGGGCATCGACCTGTCAGGAACTCTGCAAGGTGCGGGCGGGGTCGGCGGGCTTCTCTGCTCCACTCTGGTAAATGATAACACAACAACTCATAACTATTACCCCGCCTACGACGGAAACGGGAGCATCAGCGCCTGGCTCGACAGCACCGGCACCCTGCTGGCCCGCATGGACTACTCGCCCTTCGGCCAGTTGGTCGCCCAATACAAGTACACGTCAACCGCCAACGCCACCCTCTCCCGCCTGCCCTTCGGCTTCAGCACGAAGTACACCGACAAGGAAACCGGCCTGCTTTATTATGGTTATCGTTACTATGACCCGGTGACGGGAAGGTGGTGGTCGAAGGACCCGATTGGAGAATCGGGTGGATTGAATCTATATGGGTTTGTCGGGAATGACGGAGTGGACATGTTAGACAAACTGGGACTCTGGACTGAAATTAGACGGCAAGGGAAGGAATGGGCCACCACATGTGCAGAACCAGGAGATTTGTGGGGCACACTGGCTGACAAAGTTCATTTAGAACGATCTGAAGTTCCACTATGGGTCAAAAACTTTGACAGCGACTCCATTCCAAAGCCTGGAAAGACCTACCGTGTGCCAAATGTGGCTGCATATTACAGCACTTTAAATAGATTCAACTATAAACTAGTTGAGCTTTTAGCTTATTATCTCTTGAAGGCCGACATGGAGGCTGACCGTGCGAAGGGGTATAAGACCCTAGACAGACTCGGAGCGAATGATACAAAAACATTCCGTGAATTGTGGAATACGGAAGGAATTTATACAATGCAATTTGGCGGACATGGCTACCTTACCCACGGAAAGTGGGTGGGATACATGTCGGGCTCTAATTCTGGCACCACCCCAGAAACTGTTAAGCCTCCATATAAATTGAGTCGGATCATCGCGATCCACTGTGGGGGATCGAATGCTGGATGGCAGCGCCATCTTTCACATAACGGAGGTATTTTTCAGGGGCCAGACGATCCGACTGGGGAGGGGACTAGGTTTGCTACTTTTGATGACGAATATTTGATTCAATATTATTATGGAAACATTATCATAAGTATGTATCCGTTAAAATAGACGCGACTTAAACCTCAGCATTTTCTCGATCTAATGGTGTCTCATAAATTCAGTTTGACCATCCCAATTGTGATCTTGTTCGCAAGTCTAGGATCTAGCATTATTGTATTTTCAATTATGTTTTGGACTCCGTTCTATGTTCTGGATGACGACGGAAGTGATGTCGTACGCTATGCATATTTACTTTCGCTTAGACATAACATTTTCAACGTGATTTCCGGAATTATTGGAATTATTTTTACGTTGCTTGCTATGTTTGTTGCTAAGCGTGGTTCATAGCTAAGTGTTGATGGCCGAATTGTTGATGGCCGAATTGTTGATGGCCGAATTGTCATCGTGGCGCTTTACCAAATTCACATCGTAGGTGTTAGGGCGATATTTCCACGCTTTCATCGTGATTTGGTGCCGCTTTGGTCGTAATATCCGCCGGAATGTTTCACAGGATTTGGTGCGTCCAATGGCCTGCGGACACTGGGGCTTGCCCCAGACCCCAGGATTTTCAAGGCATGGACGGATGCTGGTGGGTTTGCATGGATAGCATACACAGGTGTGTATGTTACCGATGAGTCGGCACGTCTCGGCTCAGACAGACCGTGGCTTCAACGTCCACGACCGGTCCGGCCGCGGACGTCGGTTGCCAGGGGGACGGGAGCAACGCACCGAGGTCGTCCTGGTTGGTCATGGCTAGCAGGCGTTGGAGCAACGGCGAGGCGGGCTTCCGTGTCGTTGCGGCAGGCGCATTCCAACTGGGTGTTGATCGCGGAGCGCTAGCTTGAGGTTGTGCCCCTGCAGACGGTGCCGCATCACGCGAACTGCGGTGCTTGTAAAATGACCTTGATCGGCGGCGGCCATCTGGCAGCTTTGTGACGGATGGCGGATTTCGCAGGAAGTCCATCCAGCAGAGCCGGGCGCAACGCCTCATCCAGCGCCGCCCAAACCACCGAAATGACCAGATGCCAATGAAATCGACAACTCAGGGATCAAGAATCTGCTAATTTG
>CAIQXC010000865.1 GCA_903875675.1 Akkermansiaceae bacterium | reverse complement strand
CGGCGGTACCAGCGGTGAAGATTGCGTCCTCCAAACCATCGGAGGCGAAGGTGGCAGGGTTAGTGCCATCCATCGTCCAGTTGGCTGTAGTGGTATCCCACGCGCCATCGCCTGCCACGTTCCAAGTGAGTGGAGTGCCCGCTTGCGCAGTTCCCGTCAGGTATGATGCGCTTGCTGCCAATCCCAACGCCATAGCGAGGGATCGAAGATTCGATTTCGTCTGCTTGTCTCGTTTCTGTATTTTCATAATTGGATGAGTCGAGTCAACTGGAACGCAGCCACCCTCAGTTCGTCTGGGGATGCCCGGAAATTCCGTCATTCTTTTGAAAGCCCAAAGGCCAACAAAATCGTGTTTAAGACTAAGCCAGCTGAGTAACAAGTTTTTTCTGAAAAAACCCCTTTGAGATGAGATTTCTTCACATCCATTGAACCATGCCATCAAGAAGCAAAAGACATGGCCAGTCTGATCCCTATCGGGCGGGACGCGTGTCCTCCTCCTACTCGTTGGGCGCAGCTACTTCTCGGGTGGCGGCACCGTTCGTATCGCTGAGGATGAGAATGGCAAATTTGTCGATCTGGGGCAACTCGGCGGGCTTGAGCATCTGATAATCCAGGCCGTTGGAAGGCGCGAGTGCGGGAGCGGAGCGCGGTTGCGGCACGGGCACCGGTTGGCCCGGGCTGCTGCCGTTGAGGCTGGCGTAATCGAAGCGGCCGCGCAGATCGGTGTAGCCGTCCTTGAAGAAGCGAACGGTGCCATTTTTGAGTCTCGCGTAAACCTTGACGTAAGTCTTGCCCAAGGCCCGGTCACTGGCGCTATCGCGGGTTTCCAGACGGCCGTAGTTCTCGGCTACAACGAGTTTGAGAGTGTTGGCGTGATAGGCCTGGGCCTTGCGCTGGCCGGCGGCGACGATTTCCACCAGCACATTGGCCTTGGCAAACTCAGCAGGCAGCGCCACATCGAGCGTGTCCTTGCCCTTGGGCAGGGCCTGAACGGCGGCCTTGTTCGGCTTGATGATGCTGAAGCGAGTGGCGTCTTCACTGACGAACGGATTGCTGCTGAACGAGAACTCGGGATCCATCAGGTAGTAATTGACGGCGACCTCGCTGATGTTCCGATAGGTCAGCGCGATGGTCTTGTTTTCCACCTTGAACTCGAAGCCCGGTTCGCTGGCGGCGAGCTCGCTCTGCTGTTTTTCACGGTCGGGCTTGTCGCCTTTTTCCACCTTGGCGAGCTTGCCTTCGATCTCGTCGAGTTGGTTGGTCACGTCGGCAAACAACAAGCGCCACCGAGCCACCGGATAGTCGCTGTAGCCTGCGGCAATGCCGCGGGCGTCGGCAAGTGTGCCTTCATAGAAGCTGGCATAGCACTGGAAATAGTCGTGCTGAAGGTGGGTTTGCAAGCCCTTGGCAGCCACCTGATGGAAACGGCCGAGCGCCTCATCGACGCGGTCCTGAAGGAACAGATAGTAGGTGACGCTCATGTTGTCGGCGGCATCTAGAGCCGGCTTGTGGGCCAAAATGTCTAACAATGATCGATATTCGCCGAGCACCGCAGGGTTGGCAATGCGCGCCTCGTTGCCTAGCCGATGGGCTCGCTGGTTGACCAGCGGACTGTATTCAAGGTGCTCGTAGGCACGGCGTTCCACAGGATCGAGCCGCACGAGACTGCAATCCAGATAGGGACCGCACTGGGCGACGAATTCATTTTTGTGCTGGAGCCATTCGCGCAACGCGGCCGTCTCGTTGTGGAGCAATGCATAACTGTAAATGGTCTCGTCCCAGATGTGGTGTTGGCTCAGAAAATCGGCTAGTTTCTTGAAAAACTTGGCTTCGTGGCAGCGCCAAGCGATGCGCGGCCAAGCCAGCGAGGCCAGGTTATTTTGATCGAGGAAGGCAAACACGTCGGCCTCGCTGCCATATTGTGAGATATAGTCCCACGACGCCTTGTCCACCTGAGTGAGCTTGGCGACGACGTTGAACTCAAACGGTTTGGCCGCGCCAGCGACGTTGCCATTGACGGCGACGTTGACCGGGAAGTGCGCAAATTTGTTAGCACCGGCGGTTGCCGGGAAATAGAAATGATATTCAAACGTCTTTGTGGTGTAGGGTTCGAGGCGGACGGATCGCGAATCGGTGGTTTTGCTGCCGAGAGCTGGCATCGCGCCTTGTGGGAGTTGCAGCAGCACTTCGGCCTTGGCCGGGGCGCTGGTTGGGTTGGTCACCACGACGTTGGTGCCATACACGGTGCCGGTGAGAAACTCGAAGGTGACGTATTTCTCAAATTTCTCGTTGCCCTCCATCCGGTAGCGGTCGCCGGCGCGGAAGAAACTCTGTGAGACTAACAACGGCACGGCTTGGGCATTGGCGGCCAACGGTGCCGGTGGCTTGATTTCCTTGTGAAACACAATGAGCGGCCCACCTGCTGTGAGTGTGAACTGGCCAGCTGCGGTCTTGCCGGCGTGCTTGGGCGCGTCGAATGGCAAATCGAGCACGCCGAGGGCTAGCATCATCTCGGCAAAGTTGTGACTGGCCTCTGCGACGTTAGGCGAAACAAAGGCACCCTGGGCACCATCGGCGGCCCATTTGGCGTAGTCGCGCCAGAAGCCGCTCACTGGAATGAGTGCGCCATCCTGTTGGGTGATGCGCAGACGATAGTAATTATTTTCGGCCCATTCCTTGGTGGGGCCGAGTTCGCGGTAGTAGGCGCGGATGATCTCACGGCTTGCCGCTGCGAGGTCGCGGCCGAAGTAAGCGGCACCTTGGTCCTGGCCCTCAGCACCTCCACCTCCCCCACCCTGCCGGAGCAGGACTTGGCGCTTGCGTGCAAATTGAGCCTCCTCCCTGAGCGCATCCATTTCAGGTGCCGGGCTCTCGGCGAATGCGTCGGCAGGCATATCAGCAAGCTGCCCCATCTCATCCGCATCCCGTGCCAAGCCGTCTTTCTTTTTTGCAGCCATGCGCATGGCTGCCGGGGCGGCCTTGGCCCCCATCGGCTGCGGGGCCGGCGGTGCGGCTGCGACAGCCGGGGCGGCCGGGGCTCCGGCTGGGCGATCGGCGGGCTTGGCCAGATTGCCCAAGGTCTCGACGTTTTTGGCAGTTTCCTTGTCTTTTTCGCGTTTCAGTTCTTCGGTCAAGCCATTCTGGCCAGCGGCGGTTTCCAGGGCCCGGCCGCGGAGGGCGGTTTCGAACAGGCGGTCCTGCAAATCGGGGTTGGGCGGCAGCAATTCCCACAGTTCCCGCAGGCTGCGTGCGACGTCGGCCGCCCCGCCCTTGGTGCGTTGTCCTAGCAACGCCCGTTCGACCACATTCAATCGACCGTAGGCGGTGGGCAAGAGGTAGCTCTCGAGGTTGTTTTCCAGCAGGAAATCGTCCATGAAGGTTTTGTCCTTTTTGTTAGCCAATGCGGGTTTGATGACCTTGGTGAAGAAGGCGGTGTCCTTGCGGGCTAGGAAGAAGTTCAGTTCATGGCAGGCGAACTCCGAATACTTGGCGAGTTTTTCCCCATCCTTGAGTTGTGGCCATTGCAGGACCCAGGCAAACTTGGCGAGGGTGGGATCGCCGCTGAGGGTGGTGAACAGGGCGTGGACACTGGCGAGCGTGTCATAAGTCTCCATCTCGCTCGTTAGGATATCTGCGAGTGTGAGCGTCTTGCCCTTTTCCAGCACGGTGACTTCCTTGCGTTGGGTGAAGGGTTTGGCCGGATCGAGGTTGCGGGCCAGCCGCTGGTCGGCAAATTGCGTGGCAGCCTCGGGCAGTGCGAACGAGTGCCACACCGAGTTGGCTAGATCCTCGGCGTACACTTGGACGTGCTGGCGGTCGCCCAGCGCCTTGCGGTCGATGCGCACGATGCCGTCCTTGTCGGGCAGCAAGTTGTAGATTGTCGGCTCGCTGGCGGCGAGAAAGTCGAGATTTGTGTCGGCGGCCGCGCCGCCTGGGCCTGCATTGGCAGGGGTGGCGGGAGGTTCTGCGGCGGCAGCTGCGCGGCGCTCGCCGCGGCCGCCGGCGGTGGCGGCGGCCTGTTGCATGCCCTTGAGGGAAAGTTCGTCGAGGCCGGTATCGCGCACTTCCCAAGGATTGAGCAGGAGGCCCGGGCGGGTGAGCATATTGCCCGGATAGAGTTTGCTGTAACGGCGTTCCAGGATATACCGGTATTCGTCGCCGATCTGACGGCCGGCGGCAAACAAGTTTGGCTGTTTGGCCGGTGATCCTGACGCCTCGCCGAAGCGAGCGAAGCCGCCAAACCCGGCAAAGATTCCCCGACCCGGCTCAAAACGCGAGGCGGCAACGTGGACGCGGGTGAACAGGCCGACGTTGGCCAGCTTGATGGTTAGAACATCCTTGTCAGTGGCGACGGCGGTGATTTGCAGAGGCGCTGTATGCTTGAGTTCGAGATTGCGGTGTTTTCCTAACAACCATCCCGCGACCTGTTTGCCTTCACTCACCTGGATGGCAAAGTCGCGTTCCTCGCCGAGTTGCCGCAATGAATAATCGCCGGGAGCCAGACCGGAAATTTCGATAAAGCCATCCTTGGATATGAGCTTGGCCGCGAGATCAGAGGTGAACGTCCCAGCCCTCACTTCCAGCAAGGAAAGCGCCGACTGCGCGCCAGCCGCCAGATCCTGGCCCGACTGCGGCACCCGCAGCACGCTGCCTGCCGCCGCGTGCAATTCTGACGACCATGTGCGTTCATCCTCATCGAGTTGCCAATTTGACTCGCGACCATTGGGGCATTTTGACTGGACGTTGGTGATGCCGGGAAGTTCGCCGAGGGCGATACGGCCTTTTTCGTCGGACTTGAGGGCCACGCTTTGCGGGTTGGCAAACCCGCGTTGACGGAAGCTGAAGACCACTTGCTGGTCGGCGACGGCCTCGCCGTTCTTGCCTAGCAATTCAAACACATAGCTACCGGAGAATTTTGCCAGATGGCCGTCGTTGGTGGCATCTGTCTTGTCAATGCCGTTGAGCGACCAGGTGTGGGAGGCGCTGAGATCGCGCTTTTCGCCACCAGCGCTGAGCAGGTCGATCTTTCCGGTTAGAGCAACCGTGAGTTGGGCGAGTCGCTCCGGGACGTTGAGTGTGTGGGTGAGGACGCTGGCGGCGCTGAGTTTGAGGTCTTTGACTTCGCGGGTGGTGGCAATGCCGTCGAGAGTGGTCGAGGTGATGGTGAGTTTGGGTTCGGTAATGAGCGCGGGGTCGAGGTGAGACTCACCGAGCATGAGCGTGGTGCGCAGGGCCAAGGTGGCCTCGCGCCGGGCTAGCAATTGTTCGCGCTCGATGTGGAACTGGGCGTCGAGGCGGTAGTCCTCTGCGTGGTGCTCGAATTGGGTTAGGGTGGCGAAGGTGCCCGCCGGATCACTGAGGACCACTTGACGCATTCCCGGTTGTTTGGTGAATGGCACCACGATTCGACCGAGTTTTTCGTCGCGGCTAAGCTTGCGCCCGTCGAGCCAAACCACGGCATCCTTGACCGGTTGGCATTTCTCATCGAGCACTAACAACAAATCCCCGCTCGGGCCGGTTTGCTGGATGATCTGCCACTGGCCGACGCGAAGCAAGGCGCGGCTGCTGCGGCCGGTGCCGATGAATTCGATGATCCAAGCGCCCCGCTGGCCCTTGAGTTCGGGAAACTTGAATGTTTGGCGGCTGCGTTTGAAGGGGCCTGTGTCGAAGCTGTGGGTCTGTTCGCTGTTAGCCACAAGACCGTCGAGATTGAGGTCTGTGTTGAGCTGGCGCTTTTGAGTTAGAAAAAAATTAAGTGCGTTGAGTTCGTAGATTTTGACGATAAGTTTGGGGGTGTTTTTGACGACCACATCGAACTGTGCGACGTCACCTGGTTGGAAGAGTGGCGGATTGGTGGCAGGAAACTCGATGTCCACACGTTCCTTGAGTTGTTGGAAGGCGCTTGGATTGAGCAGTGAGGCCCAGCGCTCGGCGTCTCCGTGGCCGCCGACGATGAGAGCCTCGGCCAGCAGCGGCTTGAGCCATGAATCCAACACATAACTCGTGTAGGGTTCCATCATGGCTTCGCCGAGGGCTGCGGGATTGGCCTTGGCGGCCTGATCGAACAAAGCGAGGAAATACTCGCGCACCAGGGGTTCGTCGTTAGGCACTGGCCGGTGAACGATCAGGGCGGCACTGAGGTCGGCGTTGAGGTCGCAGCGCGGGTCATTGGCGGCGGCGGTTTTCTCCAACCACTGAGGGTTCACATAACCAAAGCCACGCGGCAGTTTTAGATACTCAAGGAAACGGGGTTGGTCGTACACCCCCTTCATGCGATCGTGGTCGAGCCGCTGATAGAGCACCTGAGCCTTGAGCGTGTTGAAGGCAGGAGGCAGCGTCTTGGCGTAGGCCCACAAATTTTCGAGCCAAGCCTCGCGTTCTGCGGGGTCGAAGGCGACATCGACGTCCTGTGATGGGGAGAGTTTGCGCAAGCGGGAATAGACGAAGGCCGAGTTGGTGGCGAGGGCGGGGATGGCTTGGACGAGGGTATCGAGTTGTGCGGGCAGCAAGGCACGATGGATGGCGAACTCCCCGAAGCCCTTGGATTCCGGGGCTTTAAGGTCGGCGATGACCAGTTCGGGTAGATTTGGCACATCCGGCCGTTGGAGCTTAGCAAGCAGCGCTCGGCGCTGTTGGGGGCTGAGTGCGGCCTTGTTGCGGACCAAGATTTCGAGGGCGTTTAGCGTCAATCCGCCTAGACCGGGGTCATGGGCGAGGGCATCGCGTTCAAAAACGTCGCGGGCGACCGACTTTGGGTCCAGCGCGCTAGGAAGGTTGGGTTTTTGGTCGCGCACCTCCTGCTGGTGATTGTGGGTGACGCCGAGTTGGCGTTTGAGGTAATCGATCGTCTGTTGGGGGGTGGCATCGTAGTCGAGCAATGCCTGGCGGTTTTCAATGATTCGGCGGCGGGCGTTTTCATCGGGAAAGCGCTTGCGCCATTGTTCCATGAATTCGGTGAATTTGGCTGGGTTGCGGCTGCTCTGGTAATGCAGGCAGTGGTAAAAATAGTAGTCCTCACTGCCGGGCACCAATTCGCCAAGCGCCTTTTCGCGGTCGGCGGCAAGGGCGAAGCGCTCGATGAAGCCAATTTCATTTTCGGCGCGCAGAGTGGGCGGGGCGAAGCTGCCAGCAGCTAGGACGATGGCGGCGAGCCATGAGAGAAACGACGGGCGGGATTTCATGATGGGCGGATTGGTTGATAATGCTGAGAGCTGCGGGCCGGAATCGGCAAGCGGGAGTAGGAACGGACAGG
>CAIQXC010000864.1 GCA_903875675.1 Akkermansiaceae bacterium | reverse complement strand
TCCAACTCTATCCGCCCACCCGGCGGTTGCTGCTCGCATTTCAACATTTGTTTGGGCATTGCGCTTCCGCCCACAGCCGACAGTTAGGGAATCCGACTGGCTCGCTCCGTTGTCGAAAGCGAGGTCGAATGCTGAGTTCTGAACATTTGTTCGATTTGTCGCTCATTCGGCCACAGCTGAGACATGGGGAATCCGACTGGTTCGAACCGTTGTCGAAAACGAGGTCGAACTCTGAATTTGTTCGTTCTGCGACGCGAGGCACTGAAAACGTCTGTGGTTAAAGGGAAGAAGCCCTTAACTTGACGCGCATGCCCCCTCGGTCCGTCTTGACTAACAGGAATTCAGGTATCCGTCGCGCATGTCGAGGCGAGTGAACGCGCGGTCACTTGCGGCGGGCTCGTGAGTGACCATCAGCACCGCGCCACCCTGGCTGGCGAAGTCGGCGAGGGTATCAAGCAGGATGCGGCTGTTGGCAGCATCGAGATTGCCGGTTGGCTCATCAGCTAGAATGAGGTTGGCACCCCCTGCCAGCGCACGCACCAGAGCGACGCGTTGCTGCTCGCCTGTGCTGAGCTCCGCCGGGCGGTGGCGCAAGCGGTGGGAGAGGCCGAGTTTATCTAACATATCAATTGCCCGAGTGGCCAGGGCGGGCTGCGGGGCTGCAGCGAGGCCACACAACAAGATATTATCGAGCACCGACAGGTAGGGGACGAGGTGAAAGTTTTGGAACACGAATCCGACGTGGGCGGCGCGGAAGGCGGAGCGTGCAGCGGCGGATAATGCATAGGGATCGCAGCCATCTATCAGGACGGTGCCGGCAGCGGGCCGCAGGAGTGCGCCGGCGCAGAGCAAGAGGGTGGTTTTGCCGCAGCCGCTGGGACCGCGCAAGGCGACGAAGGCACCGGGGCGAAGGGTTAGGGCGAGTCCGCGCAAGACGGGCACGACCTTGCCGCCTTGGGCAGGGTAGTGTTTCTCCAAGGAGGAGATCTGGAGGAGGTTCTCAGTCATGGCGCAATACCTCAGCCGGGTCCCTGCGAGACGCCCAAAATGATGGAACCCAGGCCGCGCTGGCTGCAAACACCGGCATGCTAACCAGCAGCCATGCCAGTTCGGATGGATCAAGCAACGCGGCGATGGCGTGACCGTCAAAGAGCCGCACGCGACACACCGCGATGCCCAGCAGTGCCAGCGCCGAGCCGAGCACGCCGCCGACCACGCCACTCAGCAGTGCCTTGAGCAGGAAGACGGCCAGCAGCGTGGTGGAATGGATCCCGAGCGCTAGAAACACGCCGATTTCCGCCAGTCGTTCGCGCACGTTGAGCAACGCCAGCACCATCACGGCCAGCAGGCCCATGAGGGCGATGAGCGGCAACAGGAGCGCTGCGAGGGTTTCGCGTTGCGTCCGCAATTCGCTGCGCTGCGCCTTGACCGAAGCCAATTGTTGCGCGGCCGTCGCGCCGGCTTGCAGGCGGGCCTCCGCACGGGCCAGTGCCTGGCTGCCGATCTCGATGACGCGGGTGCCGGGCAAAATGGCGAGCAAGTCCTTGCGCACTTCCGCCAGGCGGTCGATGGTGACGCAGTTGCATTCCAGAGCTTGGATTTCATTGATGAGGCCATGCTTGTTTAGCAATTGCTGTGCATCTGACAAATTGACCCACGCTGTGATATCATCTTTGGACCCCCGTTGCGGGTGACACTTGGCGACGGTGAACTCGCGGCCGATCAGGCTGAGCTTGTCACCGGGCTTGAAGCCGGGCCCTTGGTGGAGTTCGCAACCGAGGACGATTTGGCCTGATGCCACCGGGTCGATGAGCGGCTCCAGCGGATTGCGGTGTGCCAGAGGGACCTCGCCGCGAATGCCGATGAGGATGATCGAGCGCTTCCGTTCCGGCCACGTCAGCTTCTGTGTCAGCGCGGGCAGCAGGTGGTTGACGGTGATGATTGATGAGTTTGCCAGTTTTTCGACGTAGGTCTCCGGCATGGTTTTGGAGGCAAAGCCCTTGTCATAGACCTCGCCGAGGTCCTGGTCTTCCGGGAAGATATAGATATTGAATCCAAGCCCCTTCATCGCCTTGCGCATCTCGTCTTCCAGCCGCAGCATCGCCCGCTCGGTGTCCAGCACCTTGCGCGACACCAGAGCGGCCGTTGTGAGGTCGGTGCTTTTCAGTAGTGCCGAGGTGAGCAGATAGGTCGTGGCGGCCATCGCCACTGCCAGCACCGCCAACAGGAAGTTCCATTTCCTGTAGGCGAGTTCACGGGTCACCAATTGGCACACGGTCATGGGCGTCGTCGCAGGATGCCGAAGGTGGCCGCTATGACCAGCAATACCACCGTGGCGCTGGCCAACAATCCATTGCGGAGCATCGGCCCCGGCAAGCCGGTGGCGGCCGGTTGATCCGCGACACTTGGAGCGAGCGATGGTGCCACCGGTGCCTGGCCGGTGATGGCGGCGGTGCCGCTCAGGGGCGGCAGTGTGCGTGGTGCAATGGCGGAGACTCCCGCAAGTTTTGCCTCCCAGTCCACATCCAGCAACATATCCACGCCGGGGTTCTGGGCTTTGACCTGGCACGCGCAAGGTCCGCAAAGGTAGCGTGCGATGGCAGTGATGGACTCGTGCCGGATCTCATCGCCCGCAAGCGGAGCAAGGATTCGCCCACGCCCAAACAAGGGAAACGCGAGCGGCCTTTCCCGTTTCTCCAGCAATCCGGGCACCACCTTGAGCAGCATCCCGCGCAGCACGTCTTCCCGTGGGTCGCCGGCCGACATGCGAACCACCTCAAAGCCAATGCGCAGCGGGATGCCCGAATCGAGTTGATTCTCCGGGTCGAAGTAGCCGTTGTCAGCCGTTGCCGGGGTCGATCCGCCAGCGACTGCGCCGGCCGGATGGACCACGCCCGCAGGCAGTTTCGACTCTTGCTGGACAGCGGCCAGGCTTTCCCGCAGTACCTGCTCCGCTGCGGCGTCCTCTGCTGGTTGGCCCGACTCCAGCAAGATCCACAGGGCGGTGGTGCCGGTGGCGGCTTGGGCGACGAATTCGTCGCGTAACGGAGACCCGGTGATGTGCTCCACGCTGTCTGCCGTTAGTGCCGCTTGCCAAATCAAGGTTGGCTCGCCGAAACTGGCGGGAAAAAATAAGAACACCGCAGGCAAGGCAACATTTTCCAGCGGTAAATACTTGACCGTGGGATCGGCTGGCGTGGCAGCCAGATCGAGAACTTGCACGGA
This sequence comes from Akkermansiaceae bacterium, assembly GCA_903875675.1. Taxonomy (GTDB): domain Bacteria; phylum Verrucomicrobiota; class Verrucomicrobiia; order Verrucomicrobiales; family Akkermansiaceae; genus Luteolibacter. The sequence continues at coordinate 819 of CAIQXC010000864.1, read as the reverse complement.
TAGATTCGCCTTGCCGCCGTTCTCCGTCGATTTGCCCAGCAGGCGATCCGTTAACTCCCGCTGCGCCGGCGTCAGCACCTTGTCATGGGCCACCACCAGCGCATAGTTGTCGGAAACCCAGCGTTCCAAGGCAAAGCGGAATACGGGCACATTGCACCCGCCCGCCAGCTCGCAGGCCCCCAGCCACACCAGGCAGACCAGGCAGAGCCGCGCCATGTTCTTCACGCACAGACGCGCCTCCCCAACAAGTTTCATTGGCTCGCTCACCATGCTCAATCGGATAGTTCAGTGACGATCTCCACGCCGCTGAGCAGGGGTAGTGTGTGGCTTGTTAGGGTCTTCGCCTGCGGCACAAACTCGATGGTTAGATTGGTGGTGGCTGGCACGCCCTTGTAGATCCGCGTCAGCGCCCGCCTGGGGCCGCCCGCTTCCCTGACCACATCGAGCGCCGGTTCCACCGTGCGGCCCTGCATGCGGATGCCAAACACCCGCTCGCCAGGCTTGACGTCATCCAGCTCGGCGAAATGCAGGCGCACCACAAAAGTGCGCCCGGGCTGGGCCGCCTGCGCCAAGGTGAGGCTATAGTGGGGTGACATCAGTGACGACAAGCTGGCATACGAAGGCGCTGCCTTTCCGTTAGGACGGATGGCGATGTTGAGATCGTCCAAGGAGAGTCCCAGCGCCGTGAGCAGCTTGCGCGGGACCGCCATTTCCGCGCGGAAACTCTCCCCGTCGGCGGCCACGGCGGCGGACCACTGCGCGACGGGGATTTCCCGCGGCGGCAAGTCGTAGAGCAGGATGGCGCCGTAGAACTCACGG
>CAIQXC010000863.1 GCA_903875675.1 Akkermansiaceae bacterium | reverse complement strand
TGCCGCGCTGCTCCACGCAGAGTTGCGCGTCGCCGCCGACGATGGTTGCGAGGTTTTTCTCAACGGCACCCGGGTTGGAGCTCACGACACATGGCAACGGGCCGCTAAGTTCTCCGTTGAAAAATACTTGAAACAAGGCCCTAACGTGTTGGCTGTGCGGGCGGAAAACAAGCCGACGGTCGGGGCGAATCCAGCGGGATTGATCGTAAGTCTGGCCATCACTCTGGCCGATAAGAAAACCATCCTCATCCCTTCAGACACCTCATGGCGGACCTCAAAACAAGCTGCGCCCGATTGGCTGCTTCCCGGTTTGGATGATTCCACTTGGATTCCAGCTGTGATCAGTGCGGCCTACGGTGACCCTCCCTGGGGGAAGATCCCCGGCTTGCTGGGCGATGACGGCCCCGGCGACGCTCTTTATGCTAACGAGGACCCGGCGATCAAGGAGTTGTACTTTTCGGTGCGCCGTATCAAGCGCGATATCCTCATGAAAAACCCGGTCATCGACTTCAAGCAATTGCTCTTCGTCGATATCCCAATTCAACACGTTAGGGAAACCAACCACGAGGCTATCCACCGGATGAGCATGTGGGCGGCTCCCGGTGGCCGCTTGCTGGTGCTTGACGCTCTCCGGCCCGGGGGCCAAGTGCGCCAACTCGCGCCTGACAAACCCGGCAGCTTTTGGCGCCCCGATCTTTCCTTCGATGGCAAGCGGCTGCTATTCTGCTACAAGCCCCATGATGAGAAATGTTTCCATTTGTACGAAATGAATCTGGATGGCTCCGGCCTCAAGCAACTCACCCATAGCAGCGAATATGATGACATCGACCCGATCTATCTTCCCGATGGGCATATCATGTTCACCACGACCCGCTGCAACAGTTATGTGCGCTGCGGGCCGTTTATCAACTCCTACGTCTTGGCTCGCTGCGACCCGGACGGTGCTAATATCTATCTAATCAGCCTCAACAATGAACCCGACTTCGTCCCCTCACTCATGTCCGACGGACGGGTGATCTATTCCCGATGGGAGTACACCGACAAGGCATTGTGGCGCGCTCAAAAACTATGGACCGTCAATCAGGATGGCACCGGAGTGGCTGCGTTCTGGGGAAACCAAAGCATCTGGCCTGACCACACGTCCCAACCCCAGCAAATTCCAGGAAGCCGCAGGATCATGTTCTGCGGCGTCGGACATCACGATTGGTGGAGCGGCTCCATCGGCATCATTGATCCCACCAAGGGATTTAATTTTCCAGACGGCCTGACCAAGGTGACCCGCGACCTGCAGTGGCCGGAAACCGGCAATGGTCCCGTCGATCCGGGGGAGTCGGAAAACTATCATCCATCCGGCAGCTTCAGCGGCTACAGCGCCCCGATGCCTCTGTCTGAAGAGGATTTCCTGGTCTCGGCACGCGGGCTTGACGGCCGCTTCAGGCTCTATCTGATGGATGTTTTCGGCAACCGTGAATTGATCTACGAGGGAATTCATAACATCCTCAACGCGATCCCTATCAAGGCGCGCCAGCGCCCGCCGGTGCATCCGGACGGAGTGGTTTGGCCCGGCACCGGCCCCAACCGCAAGCCTAACGAGCCAGGGACATTGTTCTCTTCCGACGTCTATGAAGGTGTGCCGGACCTGCCGCGTGGCTCAGTGAAGTTTCTGCGGGTCTTCCAGCCCGATTATAAGACCTACTCAACTTGGGAAAAGATCTATCGCCACTCCGGCCCGCCGGTTTCAATTGTGCAAGAGGAAACGGTCAAGCGGATCCTCGGCGAGGTGCCCGTCGAGGCCGATGGTTCGGTTCATTTCGCAGTTCCGTCTGGCCAATCGATTTATTTCCAACTTCTCGACGATCATCACCGGTGCCTGCAAACAATGCGTAGCTTCACCGGCGTGATGCCCGGCGAAGCCCGCGGATGCGTCGGTTGTCACGAAAGCCAGAGTTCACCCTCTGCGGGCACTCCCACCATGGCGATCGCCTTGAAGCGCGCCCCCAGCACACTCGTCCCGCCGCCTTGGGGCACCGAGAGCATCGGCTACGAGCGCTTCGTCCAACCCGTGTTGGATCAATACTGCGGCAAGTGCCATCAAGGCGATGGCAAGGCCCGCCAAAAACTCGATCTAACCCTTCGGCCCGGCGATGGCCCGTTCAAGGAGCCCTATCTAACACTTGTCGGCGCGGCCGGTTGGGGCAGTCCCGCCAAACCCGGCCCGGGTTACGGTGCCGCCTGTGCCATTCCCGTCGAGACATTTCCTAACACCACGCTCAATCCGGTGGCGGTTCAGACCATTCGGCCGATGACCTATCTATCATACAAGAGCCAGTTGATTGAGATCGCATCCAGCGGCAAGCATCATCATGTGAAGGTGGATGAGGTGAGCCGTCTGCGCCTCATTGCTTGGGTTGACGCGTGTTGTCCGTACAACGGTGAGGAGGAAATTCGCGCCATGGAAGATCCAAATTTCCCCGGCATCGAGAAATTATCGATTCGTCCGCGGGTGAAATCCGCACCAGTCGTCGCAAGGCCGTAATCACTGGGAAGGAATCTTAAATCAGGGTGCGGCCGGGGCGGCGGCCTCTTTGGAGAAGTCCACGCTGGCGAGGACTTCACGGACGGTTGAGCTAGGGAGCAGCAGGGTTTCAACGCGGCCGGAGCGGGCAATGACCAAGCCGATGACGTTGCCGTCGAGGTCACTCACGGGTCCGCCACATTGGTTGGCGTCCAGGGGAAAGTCGGATTGGAGGACGCTGGCGAAGTCGCCCTTGCGCTTGCTGAGGGTGCTCCCCATGGAGTCCATTTTGTCGGTTCCCCGTTCGGCGTGCGCAGCGGGGCTGATACCGCGATCGCCCAGAGCGATCTCTTTCTCGATCACGGTTTCGCCCCGTTGGAATTTTAATTTGACCGTTTCACCGGCTTTGTGTGCCGCAATGAGCTTGGTGAAATTGAAGATCGTGTCTGGCTTGGTGCCGTCCACTTCGAGCACGCGGTCGTGAGGCTGCACGTCGGAGGCGGCGGCTGCTCCGTTAGGGATGACGACGCGAACCATCACGCCCTGGGCGTCTGCCTCAAGTTGGACGCCGAGGAAGCCGCGGCCTTTGTCCAAGAGTGTGCGGGTGGCGACGCTGACCAGGCCGATGGCGGCAGGGTCCTCACCGTCGGGGGTGACGGCGGCGATGAAAGCACCGATGGCTGGGGTAGGTTGCGCGGACCAAGTGACGGCGGGGAGTTGCTGCGCGGGGATTTTGACCAATGCGAGGTCGTGTTCCTGCCATGTGTGGGTGACCTTGGCAGCGAGCCACTCGCCGTTGACCAAGCACTGGGGTTCGGCAGCGGCGGCGATTTCGCTGGCTTTGGTTAGCAGCCAGCCATCGGCGTTGACGCAGGTGCCCAGGGCGAGGAGTTCTTTGGGTTGTTTGCCATCGCGAAACATGACGGTGGCCTTGGCGGCGGTCCCACAACCGGGCCGGTAGCCGTCGAGCATGCCGTGAAATTGGTCGTCGAGTTTGCCTTGGAGCTTCGGGTCCATCAGTACGAGCAGGTCGCGCAATGGTTCGAGGCCCTCGAAATTGTGGGTTTGCGCCGCATCGGGGTTGTGCTCTTGGATCAAGCGGAGCAAATCCGGGAGCACGGCGTGCTTGAGGGTGTTTTTGGCGACGCCTTGTTTTTCGAGTGTTCCGCGCAGCAGCCCTTCGAGTTCGTTGGGCTTCCATTGCGGTTCGCGGCCGCTACCGTTCGCCTGCCCCTTGCGCCGGAGGTTCTCCAATAAATCAGCGAACGGGCCGGTCGCCTGCGGCTTCGTTGGCGCGGTGGCCTCCGCTGCGGCTTGAGGTGTCTCCGGCGGGTTTTCGCTAGGGTTCATGCGGCGGGTGAGTTCCGCTTCAGAAATGAGCGTGACCGTCGCGCGACCGTCAGTTTCCCCGCGGCGGTAGGCGAGCACCACTTTCCTGCCCGGCCTGGCGCGGAGCAAGCGTGCCTTGAGCTGCTCGGCGTTTTGAATGGCGCGGTTATTGAATTTCACAATCACGTCACCGGTTTGGAGACCGGCTTCGGCGGCCGGCGATTTCGCTGGCACTTCCTTGAGAGCGACCCCGCCCTGGGTTGTCAGATCGAGGACAGCGCCGAGCATGGCACGCTGGCGCCCGTCGCCGGGTGCCGCAGCACCGGGCAAGGTGCCCCAGCGATTTTTGCTATCGAGGAGTTTTTGCCAATCGGTTTTGGCGGCGTTGACCGGGGCATGGCGATTGAAGGTGAGGGACTCGGAGATGGATGAATGGACCCCGACGATGCGGCCATCGATGTCAAACAGAGGGCCTCCGGAGTCGCCACCCACTAGCGTGCAATCGCTCATCAGAAAGCCGCCGGGGTTCTTCTGGTTGATCCGCCCGATGCGCACAGGCGGGGTGCGCCGCAGGTCAAAGCCACCTGGATGCCCCATGGCCACGACCATCGTCGTCGGCTCAAGTTGATCCGAATTCCCGAGCTCAACAAACGGATAGGTGCCGGCCTCATCGATTTTCGCCAAGCTCACGTCAGTGGTGTAGTTGGCACCCAGCACGGTGCATTTGAGCGAGTGGCCGTCGGGGAAAATCACCGTCATGTGTTCGTTGCCGCGGGTCACATGGGCAGCAGTTAGAATGAGACCATCGGCCGAGACGAGAGTTCCCGAGCCGGCTCCGGGGATGGTTTCGCCGAGCAGGGAAACCACTGCGGGAGTGTTCTTGGCCACCAATTGCTCGACTTTGCCCTCCATTTGCTTCATCTCGGCCACGGTGTAGGCGTGCAGCGGACCTGGCGACCAAGCGATGACGATGGCAAAGGTGAAGGTGAAGCAAAGGTGAGAGAAGGTTTTCATGGTGGAGATGTGCGCTGCCAAAAAACGCCGGACAACAGCGGATTTGTCTAAACTTCCACCATCCCTGAAACCCACCGCCCCGCGCTCATCTCGTGACTTCGGTCACTGGATGGCAAGGACGCCAAAGGAGGCAATGGCAACGAAAAGATCACCGTGCGGCTCCCGTGGAATAAGCCCGGTCATCTCACGTTGACACCCCGAGACACCCATGCAGCTGCGGCTCAAATCCACGTTCCTGTCAGCCTATCCGGGGATGTCCACCCACCTGTGATTGCGTTTGCCCCGGGGGATCCGGCATCCGCCCTCGCCATCGGCTCCACCCTCCGCCCCATCGACCGGACTCCCCCCATAACCGCTAACTTAACCCAGCGTATGAAGAAATGAGCAAACGTGGGAGGGCTGCTTTTTGCACGGAGCCTGGATGATGGCACCGCCCAGTCCCAAAAAGGATTGCGCCGTTTTGCCGGCCGACGGAAAGAATTGTTGAATTGTGATTGGGAGAGGAAATGTTCGCCCTTCGGTCACTTCAACAATCGTCACTCATCAATCCATGTGCGTTCTGCCGCCAGAAGAATATACCGCGTGGCGGATCATCGTGCAAAAACCGCCGTGCAAACGGGGTGACTGCCCAAAGGTTCCATTGCCTTCGGATTGATGATTGCTGAGGAATCATTTTTGATTTTTGATGGGGGGCCCTGACGCGCGGTCGCAACCAAATCTCACACCAAGGACGCAAGGGGCTGAAATTGTCCTCCGGCCTCCAACTTGCCGCGTGACACGTTCCCGCCATGATGCTAGGTCACTCCCAGCCTTCCTTGCCAAACCTGGTTTTCGGGATACTCCACCCTCCCGATCCGACCAAGGGCGGCAGCGTCGCGGGGGAGCAGGCCGGGGTGTCGAAAGTCCAATCGTGGAAGTGGCATCCTGCCGCAGGCTGCTGCTGCGAGCACCTCCCTCAGAGCGCATATGGGTTGTGGATAGGCACTCCAATGACGCATTTCGTTATTCAAGTTATTCACCAATTCGGATGGCAGGCCCGCACGTTCGCTAATCACAGAATATCAGATGCACGTCTACACTCAGGATTTTGAACGTCTCCTTGGGCGATCCATAGTGTTGTGGATTGGACTTGAGATGGCAGCCGGTCAAGGTGAATCCGCCGTTTGGACCGACTCGTCATGCGTTTTTCTGCAGTTCTATGGCTTGCAACTCCACTTCTCCGACAAAACAATGAAACGCAACGTAATGACTCGAATAGGTCTTGCTCTAGTGCTGTTCACGTGTATTACTGCATGGCTCATGTTTTCAATGGATATGAGAGTAGTTCGTATTAGGGCCTATTGGAGTTAATAGAAACTGTCGAACAAGTCATGGATGCCAACCTTCCACTCGCCACGCAACTACCCAGCTTCGCCACCTGACAGGGGGGCATCACATTAAGCGTAGGGCGAAAGGCCACGCGCCATGTTACGAATCCTATTCTTTATGATGATATCGTTGGTATCTTGCACTTCGAACGCCAAAGAAGGCGTTGTCTTGCTGCATGGTCTATTCAGATCAGCGTCAAGTATGGCGAAGATGGCTCGGTATCTGGATAAACAAGGCTATATGGTCGTAAACAAGGGCTATCCATCGACTACGGATTCAATCGAGCACTTGGCCGACCGGGAAATTTCAAAAGTTCTAAAAGATGAGAGGCTTCGCGATTGTGCAAAAATTCATTTTGTTACTCATTCAATGGGAGGCATCCTGGTAAGGAGCTATTTTTCAAGGAAATCAGATGTAAGGATAGGAAGGGTAGTCATGCTTGGGCCACCAAATCAGGGGAGCGAGGTGGTTGATAAGATGGGTGGATGGTGGATCTTCCAGAAGTTGAATGGGCCAGCAGGGGCCGAACTTGGTACTTCGAGTCTTTCGACGCCAGCCTTACTGGGACCAGTTCAATTTGAGTTAGGCGTGATAGCTGGTGATCGATCAATCAACTGGATTAATAGTTTGATGATCAAAGGGCCTGATGATGGAAAAGTGTCAGTGGAGAGGACGAAAGTGGTAGGAATGAAAGAACACATTGTGGTTCATACTACGCATCCATTCATGATGAAGAATGAGAAGGTTCTTAGGCTTACACTGAACTTCATAAGAACAGGGTCATTCGGTACCCCAAACGGCCCAACAAGAGGGTAGAGGTCATAATCAGATTGACGATTGTGATTGAGGATCACATTCTCCTTGTCCGCCCGTGAGTGGGACGAATCAAGGCTGCCAGGACTTTAGGTCGAATCCCGAACCAGATAATTTTTCCATCTCGCTAAAATGAACGCCAATGCCTACCACCACCGGAATCCGCACGAGAAATGGAATGGCTGGATCCACCTGCCGCGCTCCATCAACAAGATCCGGTTAGGAAAGAGTTGTCGGAATTGTTTGAGAAAGCGGCGGCTCATCTGCCTGCTGCGGCTGTCCGCTCGCTTGCATCAAAAAGTGCTGGCTTCACGGTAGCGGAGAAGAGTGATTTTCCAAATAAACTACCCGCGATGCCTAAGGGGGACGCGGAGTTGATGCGCTCCTTCGATCCCGCGTTCTATCAGCCAATCCTTGCGTCATCGGCGGGACCACTGAAAGTGCCTGCAGAGATGATACCCAAGAGCGATCGGGACCCGGAATCGGATTTCTTCTTTCCCATGTCGGTACCCGTGGACCGATTCATCCCGGCAGCGGGCGGCCGTCTTGGGCTGTTGGTGTCTGAGGCGTCGGATAGCGTGCAGATTTTTGATATTGCTCTGGGGGACACGATCGGAAAGGTGCAATGTCCGAACGGGAGTCTAGCCGGAAAGTGGGTGATTGGTGGCTTGGATCACTGGGCACTGGTGGACAAGAAGCAGTTCCGAATTGAAAGATTTGAGCTGCTGGGGCGAGCCGAGCCAGAGATTCTCGAACCCTCAGGGAAATCGCTTCCTTGGAATGCATTCGGAGCGATCATGTCTCCCTATCGGGATGATGTGGCGTGGATTTTTCTGCGCGAGCCGGACGATAAAGTCACGGTGGCACTCTTTCATTTTGGAACGGGAGTCATCCGTATTCCGGATATTTCGTTGATTCCGCAAAATTATCTCAAGCGGTGGGCTGAGAATCCGAATCAGGGGTTCAGGATCGACGCGCCTGGGCTGACGCTTGCTCCGGAAAGAGGTGCCGAGGTTCTTCTGACATTGGATTCGACGGCCTTTCGAATGAAAGGCCTTGGCGCGAACTATGTATTTGGAGAAATGTCGTTTCCCTTTTCGGATCTGCCAGCGAAAGGATTTGTGGATAGCCGGTCAGCGAAAAATTGGGAGAACGACAAACTCGCCGAAACGTGGGCAGTCGGTGGTGAAGGATGGGTTGCAACGCCATTGGTGATGGCTCCGGTTCACGGTTCCTCGCGGGTGCTTCAGGTTTCGAAAGGCTTACACATCATGGTGGAGATCCGGGATGGCAAGACTGGGAAATGCGTGCTGCCGATTCGTGAAATCGGCTATGTGGCAGATCGAGCAGCCGGAAAAGCCGGGCCACCGGGGCAACCCCGTTATGCAGCCATCGCCCATCGTTCGTCACCGCGAATTGCGATTTTTGATTTTCAGGCCAACCAATTGCTGAGCGTGAAAGTGGATGGATGGGACAAGTTGGAGACGTCTCCACTGGTGATTCAACGCAGACATGGGCAGGAAGTTCGTTATCCGTTCAAGATCCCAAAGGATTGGAAGATCCAATTTTCCGAATTTCCGGGGAATGGAATTACCGTTGATCGGCAGGCGGGTGAGATCGTTGTCACTGATGCCTCCCCCAAGAACCACAAACCGATCATGAACTTCCTGGTCGAAGGGGTGGATGCAACCGGTCTCCGAACACTCTTTCCGTTCAGGATACTAGCCGATCCAGAGGACCATCCATAATTGGTCAATATATTTTGCACATAGCAGCGATAAGTGCCCCAAGTGTATGATAAAGAACGAGTTTGAGCCCTCGATTCGTCATCCATCACGAAAACAACCACAGAAGCCCAACCCACAAAAGAGCAGCGAACCATGAAGACAACAAATCGGACAATCAGTGCCCCTCCGGGCCAAACTGAGATTGGCCCTGGTGGCAAACTAGCTCGATTCTGCGTCAAGCCCAACGCCAGCACCCCTCGCCCGGCCACTTTTCCCGAAAAATCCGTTCTTTGGTCTTGCCATCAGCCACCCGGCCACTAGTTTCGGCGTCCGTTTTTCTTTCTTCTGGCAGGCGGTTGGAGCCCCGGTGCCTTGCCAGAAGCCACTTTTCCGGGGCAACATCGGCAGGAAAACGAACCCCCAACACAACCCCAAACCAAACACAACATGAGTACCGTTCTCGCGGAACCCACCAATAAAGAACTGAACGAGCTGATCGACTCCAAATTTCGCGAATTCCGCGAAGGGTCGATCGTCAAGGGCACGATTCTGGAAATTCGCCCCCAAGTCGTTCTAGTGGACGTCGGCTACAAATCGGAAGGCGCCATTCCGTCCAATGAATTCGAAGATGAAGAGATCGAAATCGGCGACGAAATCGAAGTCCTCCTCGAAAAGCTTGAAAATGAAGAGGGCATGGTTGTCCTCTCCAAGGAAAAAGCCGCCCACAAACAGAACTGGGAAAAGATCGTCAAGGTCTTCCAAGATGGCGGTCTGGTTCGCGGCAAAGTCAAAGCCGTGGTCAAAGGCGGTCTCACCGTCAACGTCGGCGTGGAAGCGTTCCTGCCCGGCTCGCAAGTGGACATCATTCCCCCCAAGGATCTCAACGAATACGTCGGCAACGTTTACGAATTCAAGATCGTCAAGGTCAACGACGAGCGCAAAAATATTGTCCTGTCCCGCCGCGAGGTCATCGAGGCCGAACGCTCGGAACTGCGCCAACGCTTCCTCCAAACCGTCAAGATCGGCGACAAGGTCACCGGCGCGATCAAGAATATCACCGATTTCGGCGCTTTCGTCGATCTCCAAGGCATGGACGGGCTGCTGCACATCACCGACATGTCGTGGGGGCGCATCAACCATCCTTCCGAACTGCTGCACATCGGCCAATCGGTGGATGTGGTCATTCTCGACGTGGACCGCGAAAAAGAACGTGTCTCGCTGGGCCTCAAGCAAATGTCGGAAAACCCTTGGGAAGACATCGAGCGCAAGTACCCCATCGGCCACAACGTCCGCGGCCGCGTCACCAAACTCCTGCCCTACGGCGCGTTTGTCGAAATCGAACGCGGCGTCGAAGGCCTCGTTCACGTCTCCGAACTCTCGTGGGTCAAACGCATCACCCGCCCCAGCGACGTGCTCGAAATCGGCCAGGAAATCCACGCCGTGGTTCTCGGCATCAGCATTGAGGAACAGAAAATCTCCCTCGGCGTGCGCCAGCTCGATACCAACCCATGGGATGAAATCGAACTCCGTTACCCGGTCGGTGCCACCATCAAGGGCCCGGTCCGCAACCTCACCGCTTACGGCGCGTTTGTGGAACTCGAAGAAGGCATCGATGGCATGATCCACGTCTCCGACATGTCCTGGACCCGCAAAATCAACCACCCGTCCGAAGTTCTCAAAAAGAACGACGAAGTGGAAGCCATCGTGCTGGCCATCGACAAAGCCAACCAACGCGTGTCCCTCGGCATCAAACAAACCGAAGACGATCCTTGGAGCCTCATCGACGGCCGCTTCAAAGTCGGCGACCTCGTCCGCGGTACCGTGGCCAAAATCGCTTCCTTCGGTGCCTTCATCAGCCTCGATGGCGACATCGACGGCCTCATCCACATCTCGCAACTCAGCGAGGACCATGTGGAAAAGGTCAAGGACATCATCAAGGTCGGCGAACCCGTCGAAGCCCGCGTCATCAAGGTTGACAAGGTCGAGCGCCGCATCGGCCTCTCCATCAAGGCCGTCAATTACAGCGACGAGCAGCTCAAGAAGGAAAGCGCCAACTTCGAAAGCCTCCGTCCGTCCAGCGAAATGGTCGGCCTCGAACAAGCGTTCAACCTCGCCGCCGCCGCCTCCGAAGATTGGAGCCCAGGCGAATAATCAATACCTGACCACAGACTGCATCTAACCAAGAGGTGGAGGGACCGGGCACGCATCAGCCGCCCAGCTCTCCACCTCATTTTTTTGGCGGTCAGAGGATTCAGTATTTCTTCGAAACCTGCCTGTGGACCCAAGCCGTCATGATTTTTCTTGGCACCGCCGGGGGCGTGCGTAAGGTCAAGCCAAGCCAGTCAGCCTCATGCATGCCAAGCCCGCCAACCTTGATGCCTTGCGCATCGACCGCTCACAAGCCGCGCCTACGTCCCCGCGCGGCACTTGGCGCTGGCTGGCGGCGTTGCTGATTTTGTCAGGTGCGGTGGCAGGCGGATGGGGGTTGATCCGGGGCAGCGGAATTGGGGTGAAAACCGCGCTGGTGCAGGCACCAAGCGCCGCCAGCACCAGCGGCGGGCGCACTTTATTAAACGCATCCGGCTACGTGACGACGCGGCTGAAGGCGACGGTTTCCTCGAAGATTACCGGCAAGGTGGCCGAGATTCGCGTGGAGGAGGGCATGCAAGTGGACAAAAATCAGATCCTCGCCACCCTCGATGACTCCAACGTGCAAAGTGGCCTGCGCCTGGCAGAGGCGCAATTGGCCGCCGCAAAACTTGCCCTGGCGGAAAGCGAGCCGCTTGCGAAATTCTCCGCTGCCGAACTCAAACGCCTCACCACTCTCGACTCGCCGCGCTCGGTGAGTTTGTCCGATTTGGGCAAGGCGGAGGCCGAGGCAGGCGTGCAAAAGGCGAAACTCGAACGCCAACGCGCCGAAGTGGCAGTGGCGCAGCGCCAGGTGGAGCAATGGCAACAACAGGTGGATGACACGATCATCCGCGCGCCCTTTGCCGGGGTGGTCACCACCAAGGACTCGCAACCCGGCGAGATGATCTCACCGATGTCCTCGGGTGGGTTCACCCGAACCGGGATTTGCACGCTGGTGGACATGGCTTCGCTGGAAATCGAGGTGGATGTGGGCGAAAGTTTTATCAACCGGGTGCAGGCCGGCCAGCCGGTCGAGGCCACCCTTGATGCCTATCCTGAATGGAAAATCCCCTGCCAAGTCACCGCCATCATCCCCACCGCCGACCGCCAAAAAGCCACTGTCAAGGTGCGCGTCGGCTTCTCCAAACTCGATCCGCGCATCCTGCCACAAATGGGCGTGAAAGTCGCCTTCCAAGGCAGCTCCCCTGCCGCTCCAACCCTCACCAACAACTCCGTGGCCGTGCCCAAAGAGGCGCTCCAATCCATCAACGGCCGCGATATCGCCTGGGTCGTTAGCAATGGCAAGGCCGAACGCCGCGCAGTGACCGTCACCGGCTCCAATGATACCCAGGTAACCCTCAGCGCCGGCCTTGCCAAAGGCGAAACCGTGGTGCTCAATCCTCCCTCCTCCCTCAGCGAGGGCTGCGCCGTGACCATCCAATCCTCCCGATGAGTGCAACTAGCCAACCTCTTGTTAGCATCAACAACGTCACCCGCACATTCACCCGCGGTGCCGAGAACGTCCACGTCCTGACCGGCCTCGAACTGGCGGTCGCCGACGGCGAATTTCTCGCCCTGATGGGCCCGTCGGGTTCCGGCAAGTCCACCCTCCTCAACCTCATCGGCGGGCTCGACCGCCCCACCGCCGGCAGCGTGGCCATTGGCGGGGAGCGGGTGGACCAGCTGTCCGACAGGCAATTGGCAGCCTGGCGTGCCCGCCACATTGGCTTTGTATTTCAATTCTATAACTTGCTGCCTGCGCTCAACGCTGAGCGCAACGTCGAGCTGCCGCTGCTGCTCACCGGGCTGAACAAGGCGGAGCGGCGTCGGCATGTGGCAGCGGCGTTTGAGGCGGTGGGGCTGACCCATCGAGCCAAGCATTTTCCGCGCACCCTGTCTGGCGGCGAACAGCAGCGCGTGGGCATCGCCCGGGCCATTGTCACCGATCCGACGTTGCTGCTTTGCGACGAGCCCACCGGCGACTTGGACCGCAAGTCGGGCGATGAGATATTGACGTTGCTGCAATCCCTCAACCGCGACCACGGCAAGACCATCATCATGGTCACTCACGACCCGCACGCCTCGGCCCGCGCCAGCCGAACGGTCTATCTGGATAAGGGCCAACTCTCTAACACCCCCACGGCCTGAGGCATCCCGCACCATGAAATTCCTTCCTCTGGTGTGGGCCGGCCTGAAACGCAAAAAACTGCGCTCTGCCCTCACATTTCTATCCATTTTTATCGCATTTCTGCTGTTCGCGTTTCTCGGCGCACTCAAGCAAGCACTGGGTGGCGGAGTGAGCATGGCGGGCTTGGACCGGCTCATCGTCCGCCACAAGGTGTCGCTCATTCAGACGTTGCCGCAAAGCTACAAGGCGCGCATCCAAGGCGTCGCAGGGGTGGCCGCAGTGTGCCACCAAACGTGGTTCGGTGGCATCTATCAAGACCCGAAAAACTTTTTTCCGAACATGCCGGTCGAGCCGGAGGAATTTTGTGCGATGTTTCCGGAGTTTGTGCTTAGCGATGCGGAGAAGCAGGCATGGCTCAACACCCGCACCGGGGCGGTGGTTGGGCGCAGCACCGCCAAGCGATTCCACTGGAAGATTGGTGATCGGATCGCGTTGCGGGCACCCATCTGGGGCGAACCTATCGGCCAGAGCCAGTGGGAATTTGACGTCGTCGGCATCTTCGACGGTGAAAAAAAAGCCACCGATACCAGCCAGATGTTTTTCCGTTATGATTACTTCGAGGAGGCCCGCCAGCGCGACAAAGGCCAGGTCGGCTGGTACACCGTTCGCATATCCGATCCAGACGCCGCAGCAAAGATCGCCACGGCCATTGATCAGGAATTCGCCAACTCACCCTTTGAGACGAAAACCGAAGCGGAGGGGGCCTTTGCCCAAGGCTTTGCGCAACAAATCGGCGACATCGGATCGATCGTCATGGCAGTAGTCGGCGCGGTGTTTTTCACCATCCTGCTAGTGGCCGGGAACACCATGGTGCAGTCAGTGCGCGAACGCAGCGAGGAACTCGGCGTGCTCAAAGCCATCGGCTTTTCTAACCGATTGGTACTGCTGCTCGTGCTGATAGAGTCGTGCTGCATCGCTACCCTCGGCGGCTTCAGCGGCCTCGGCGTGGCCTGGCTCATCATTGCCTCGGGCAATCCGATCCCCAGCTTGCTGCCGGTGTTCATCCTGCCGACCCAGACGCTTGCCAGTGGTGCCGTGCTGGCCGTGGCGCTGGGGCTCATCGCCGGGGCGCTGCCCGCCTGGCAGGCGATGCGCCTGCGCATTGCCGAAGCCCTCCGCCGCGGGGCATAGCCTAGCAACCCAACATATATGTCCACCCTGACTCAATCATTTTCCGTGGCTTGGTACAACCTCCGCTCATTGCCAGAACGCAAAGCGGCTGCGCTCACGGCGGCGGTGGGTATTGCCGGAGTCGTCGGCGTGCTCGTCGGGGTGCTGGCGATTGCCGAGGGGTTCCGGCGGGCGATGACGGTGTCCGGCTCACCGGATGTGGCAGTGGTGCTGCGCAGTGGCTCGGACAGTGAGATGACCAGCGGCCTGGAGCGCGACGCCATCCGCACGATCGGCGACGCGCCGGGAGTGGCCCGCAGTGCCGCCGGCCCGCTGAGCTCGGCGGAATTGTTTGTCATCATCAACCTGCCGAAACGCAGCACCGGCACCGATGCCAACGTGCCCTTGCGCGGTGTGGAACAAGGCGCGTTTGATGTGCGCGGAAACATCCGGATAGAGGCGGGCCGACGCTTCGCCACCGGCCGCAACGAGGTGATCGTGGGTTCCGGTGCCGCCCGCGCGTTCGCCGGCCTGGACGTCGGCAAGACCATCAAAGTCGGCCAAAACGAATGGCAGATCGTCGGGATATTTTCCGCCAACGGCGGCCTCGCCGAATCAGAGATCTGGACTGACACCGCCGTGCTTCAACCGGCCTATCACCGGAACAACAGCTGTCAGTCGGTTTACGTTAGGTTAACTTCCGCAGCGGCGTTTCAGGAATTCAAGGACGCGCTGACCACGGATCCCAAGCTCAGCGTCAAGGTCCTGCGGCTGTCGGATTTCTATGAGGAGCAATCCACTGCAGTCACCAAATTCATTACCACCATCGGCGTGTTCATCGCCACCCTGATGGGCCTGGGTGCCTTGTTCGGCGCGCTGAATACCATGTACAGCTCGGTGGCCGGCCGCAGCCGCGAGATTGCCACCCTGCGGGCGCTGGGTTTTGGCGCAGGACCGGTGGTTTTTTCGGTGCTCGTCGAGTCGGTGCTGTTGTCCATCGCCGGCGGCGGCCTCGGCGCGGCCGCCGCCTATCTGCTATTCGACGGCTACCGCGCCTCCACCATCAACTGGCAATCCTTCAGCCAGGTCACCTTCGCCTTCCAGGTTACACCACTTTTGCTAGGCAAGGCCATTGCCTTTGCAACGCTCATCGGCATCGGCGGCGGCCTGTTTCCGGCGCTGCGTGCCGCACGTCAACCGATCGCCTCCGGCCTGCGCGAGTCCTGAGGATTTCACGTCCCCTTGTCCAGATGCCCGGACGTGAACCGAAATAGAGAAAAATTTGCTGGATTTTGAACAAATTTCTTGAATTTTTTTCTTGCTGGTCGAACTCGTAGCTTCTATTTCTCCGACGCGTGAAGCCGCTCATTGAAATTTCCCTATGACGAGCTGACCTTCTATGAT
>CAIQXC010000862.1 GCA_903875675.1 Akkermansiaceae bacterium | reverse complement strand
GCAGGCCGTGCGTGCCGCGTCCCGCGGCGCGTGCCAAGTGGCAGCCCATGCTTAGAGAATGCGCCGGGCTGGGCGCACGCCGAATTCACTTTCGCATGGGCGCTGCGGCCGGAGGCGCGCAGTCACGGTCTGCGGCGAGACGCCGCAGCTACGCCGCGTGGCTGCGTGCCTCTGGCCGCAGGCCGTGCGTGCCGCGTCCCGCGGCGCGTGCCAATGGCTGGACCATGCTTAGTGAATGCGCCGGGCTGGGCGGACGCCGAATTCACTTTCGCATGGGCGCTGCGGCCGGAGGCGTGCAGTCACGGCCTGCGGCGAGACGCCGCAGCTACGCCGCGTGGCTGCGTGCCTCTGGCCGGAGGCCGTGCGTGCCGCGTCCCGCGGCGCGTGCCAAGGGGCAGCCCATGCGGCGAGACTTCTCTTGGCGCTTGCATTCGCCTCGCATGAGCACTGCGGCCAGAGGCAGGCAGCCAGTGCGAACGCCCAACACCCGTTGCAGTCACAAAATTTTTTAAGTGGTAATGGCCGACGCTGTCGCTAAGCTCGCGACCTCATGCAAAACTCGAATGTCATCCGTGGATTGTTGGCCGTGCTTGGCATGGCCGTTTCGATGGCCCAAGCGGCGGAAGTGCGCACATGGATGTCGCGTAAAGGCGGCACGCTGGAAGCGGAATTGGGATCGCTCACCGGCGATCAGGTGACGCTTGTGACCAAGGATGGCAAGGAGCAAAAATACAAAGTAGAGGACCTGAGTTTGGCCGACCGCCAGTATCTCGTCGAATTCGGTGGTGCGGAAGCCTCTCTCATCACCAGCGGCGCGCCGGGCCTGCCGGAGAAGGATGTTCACATCGATACCGCCACGATCAAGAAACTTCCCACCAAAATGCACCTGGGAGAAACCAGCGACCTATTGGTGTTCGACTTGGTCCAAAGCACCCATTTTCTGGTGGCTAGCGCGGGCAAAGTCCGCGGCCAGGACACGGCCGATACCGCAGAGCGCTTGTGGCACGGCATGGCCTTCCAACACATGAATTTCCGCAAGGACTGGGGCGATAAACGCATGCTCATTCTGCTGGTGGACGAACGCAAAATTTACAAATCGCTAGGCGAGTGGTACGTGGCATTCCTTATCAAGGAAGGCGACCCTGATGGGGCGCAGCGGGCCAAGACGGTGTGGCAGAAGGCCGGATCCAACCAGATTCGAGTGCCCGAAGACACCACCAAGGAGTACAACCTGCATCCCGGTGCCATCCTGTTTAATATCACCGAAGCAGCCAGCTACGCCAAATCACTCGGGCCCTTCCCTACCCATTCGATATCCAGTGTGCTGCTCAGCAAACAAATGAGCGGAGTCAGCTCGTTCGGCGCAGAAGGCTATTTCGCCATCCTCACCGGCCATTCCTATTTCAAGGAAATCAGCCTCGCCAAAAAGACGGAAACCCATTTGCTAGATGTGTCCGGCACTGGCAATGACGAGATCAGCTCCAAGGCCGGCTTCAAGGACGGCACTTCCTGGGCCAAAACCCTCCGCCCCCTCGTCCGGAAAGGCAAGGTCAGTGTGAAATTGGAACCCATGCTCAAATGGACCGGCGCGGAACTCAATCCCGAACGCCTTGTCCTTATTTATTCCTTCGCCTATTACATGGAGAGCGATTCGAAGCGCCTGTGCGCGTTTGCCAAGATGATCCGCCGGATCGAGTCATCTAACCAAATTCCACCGGCTGATGAAATCGCCAAAATCTTCGGTTTTGAAACTGTTGCCGCGTTTGAGGCGGACTGGAAAAAATTCATCACCGACGGAGAATTCAAATAAGTGCAATCCATGATCCTGAAATTTTCACGTGCTCTGGCGCTGGCCGCCCTATTCGTTAGTACAACTTCCGCCCAAACGGTACCCGACAAGGATTACCGGGACTTTAAAGGCAGCAACGGCAAAGTGATCCAAGCCGTGTTGCTAGACAAGACGGACGCCGATGCGGTGTTGCTGCTACGCGACGGCAAAAGGACCACCATTCCCCTCGAACGGCTCAGCACGGAGGATCAGGAGTATGTGAAAGACTGGTCCAAGGACAAGGCGGTGTTCGTGCAAAAATGCCGCGGCCTGGCCATCCGACAGTTGCTGGAACTGCGTGGCTATGAGTCCTTCGAGTTTCGTTTGCAAAACAACTCGATTTTCATCGACGGCAAACTCAACGGCAAACCGGCGCGTTTCCTGATTGATACCGGAGCGGGAACCAGCTTGTTGCATGCGCCATTTGCCACCTCGGTGGGTCTGGCGGTAGGGCCGATGGACGAGAAGATTTTCGGGGTTTCCGGTGAGGCACCTGCAGGCTGGACACCGGTGCCAACCATTCAACTCGGAGAAGCCGTGTTCAAGGACCGGCGGATCCTGGCAACCGACCTGCTAAAGGATAAACCGCCGGGCACCAAGTCGCGCGAAGATGTCATTTTAGGTGCCGAGTTTATGAACAAGTTGGATGCGGTCATATCCTATCAGGACCGGCGGATATTCCTGCGGCCGGACCGCTCGGACGAAAGTGACGTCAAGGTCGGCAAGGGGGATGAAGGGTTGGCATTCCGCCTGTTCAAGACCAAGGAAGGCAAGACCCTGCGCGGCAAGGTCGTCTCCAAAACTGCAACGTCCGCCACCATCGAATTGGTTGATGGTAAAAAGAGCCAAGTCTTCATCGACAGTTTCGTGAAGGAAGATGCGGAGTATGCGAAGGCCTGGAGCGAAGCGGGTGCCTTCTTCCTCCAGTATTGCCAGAGTCTCACGATCCATGAATTGCTCACCCTCCGCAAGTACCAGTCGTTTCAGTTCGAGCGCCGCGATAACCATATCTTCGTCGAGGGCTTCCTCAATGACAACAAGGTCACCTATATGATCGATACCGGCGCCGATAGCAGCCTGCTCCATATCAGCGCCGCCAAAAAGTACGGCTGCGAAGTCGGCCCCTTGAACCAGGAAGTCTGGGGCATCGGCGGAAAACAGGCCGCCGGCGTCACCAATATCGGCAAAATTAAAATGGGTACCGCCGTTCTAACCAACCGGAAGGTGCTCGCCACCGACATGGTCCGCCGCGGCGAACCGGACAACCTCGGTTATGTAGGTCTCTTTGGAGCGGATTTCATGCGCGAACTCGACACGGTGATCACTTACACCGAAAACCGAATCTTCCTCATCCAGCGCTGAGCCGGACAATCGGCAATTCCAGAGAGGCCGCGCCTCAGACCCAAGACGCAAGACTTGAAGACATAAGAGCAGAAAACTCGACCTGACGACAGCAACTTTTGCTTTTCAAGGACTCTATACCCAAACAAAAAAATTCACCTGAGGACTCGATCCCTGGTCTTTCAATAAATCCAGCACCGATTCCACGATTGCGGAAAAATCTTTCTTGATAAAGCCGCGGTTTTTCGGCGGTATCTGCCCCACGCCCACCCCTCCATCCAACACACCATGCACTCGCGACGTTCGTTTATGCTCAAACTAGTGGCTTCGACAGCAACCCCCGTCCTGCTGGGCGGCCGGGCTGTGGCCGAAAGCCCGCCACCACCAGCAAAACTTGAAGAAGCCGATCCGGTGGCGACGGCCCTGGGATTCAAATTGGACACGACCAAAGTGGACGCGCAGAAATACCCGCGCCACGCCAACGACCAGCTATGCTCCGGGTGCACGCTCTATCAGGGCAAGGCGGGCGAAGCCGTGGGCCCGTGCCTGACAGTGGGCGGCAAGTTGGTACCGACAGCCGGATGGTGCATGGTTTACGTCAAAAAACCCTAAGAGAGGCCTCGACTCAGACCCAAGACCCAAGACCCAAGACCCAAGACCCAAGACCCAAGACACAAGACCCAAGACCCAATACACAAGAGGATACGATAACAAGGAG
>CAIQXC010000861.1 GCA_903875675.1 Akkermansiaceae bacterium | reverse complement strand
GGAGAGGCAAGCGGGCGAGGGCGTATTGATAGTCGGGGCGTTGGACGGTGAGTGCGCCGCATTTGCGTTCGATGAAGCGGAGGTTTTGGCGGGACTCTTCGTGGCCGGGATCGCGGGCGATGGCACGTCGGTAATAAAGCGCGGCATAGCCTGGCGAGCCGAGTCGGTAGCAGGCGTTGCCGATATTGTAGAGGACGGCGGGTGAGAGGCGGGTATAATCACCGACGGCGAGCCAGTGTTTGATGGCGTCCTCGTAGTTGGCCGAGGCGTAGGCGGCCAGTGGCTGGCTGGGGCTGGCATCGCTCTTGGCAGCATCCTTCGCCGCAGCGCGGGCTGAGGAAGGCAGGGCTGCCAGTGCGGCCATAACGAGGGTGACGGTGATGGCCTGGCGCAGCAGCTTGAGGATTTCCTTGCGGCGTTTGCCAAGGAAGGATGTCGGCTTTTCAGCGAGGAAGCAATGGGCGTCGCGTTCGGCGAGGATGGCCTGCAAGCCGGGGCTGGGTTGCCCGCCGAGCCAGCGTTCGACAAATGCCCCGGCCTGCCTGAGAAAGAGCGTGTCGTTATCAGCTGGCGTGCGTTCGAGCTCACGTAAGGCCAGGAGTTCCAGGGCTTTGAGCCGATTTGGCCGCAAGCGCGGTGACAGGCGCATCCACAGCGCCTTGGCAATCAGGCAGAACGCGAGCGCGGCGCCGATGGCGTGCCCGAGCCAAGGGGGCAGTGCGGGATGAGCGGGGATGAGGGCTTGGGCCGGGCGCAGGACGGCGAGAATGTCGGTCATTCGCTCGACGGGGATGGGCAGCGCCTGAGGCGGACCGGCGGGCAGGGCGCTCGCGGCGGTGGAGGGCAGGATTTTCAAAGGGATGGGCTCGGTGGTAACGCTGCGGTATTGCTTCAGAATGGGATCGAAGAATACCAGACAGAACGGGGGGACGGCGGCTTGCAGGTCGAGGGGTTTGATCAATTGTTGGAAAATGACCGAGCCCGACAGTCGGCGACGCTCGTCACCGCGCTGGGTGGCCGTGGCCTCGTAGATTTTCCATCCTTTCGGTTGCAGTAGGTGCGGGGGACGCATGGTGTCGAGATTGCCGCTGCCGGTGACGTTGAGGTCCACTGAGATGGGATCCGCCTCGCGCACTTCGGTTTCACGGGTACTGGCGTGCAGCGCGAAGCTGCCGATGGCATTGTCAAATCCGGCGGGGGCACCCGGCGGCAGCGGGATGGTTTCGAATTCAAGTTTGGGAATGGTGAGGAAGGTTTCCTCGGTGATGCGTTGCAGGTAGCCATCGACAATGAGTTGGGTGGAGGTGAGGCGCAATTTGGCGGGGCCGATGCCGACCTTGCCGCCGCGGGTGGGGGTGAGGGTGCTGGGATAGGCGAGGGATGCGTAAGCTTTGCCCAAGACATTGAGCTGGCCATTGGGGGGGCTGGGTTCGAGGCGCCAGCAGGCGACCCCATCGAGTTGGAACTCTGGGATACCCCAGTCCTCCACGGTCAAGGCAAACTCCTTCGGAACAAAAATCTTGATCTCAACGGGAATGGTTTCGCCTGCGTACGGACGGTCCTTGAGGATGTGAAAACCCGCCGCGTAGCGCAACGGTTGCCCAGCCACAGTGGCCTCGTGCCACTGCAATTCATCGGGATTGAAAACCACAAACTCGATCGGCTCAGTGCGCGTCTTGAGGCCGTTGATGAGCACTTCCACCGCCGGAATGGTGTGGCGTCCCACTGCGTAACTCTCGACCACGTATTGATAGAAGTACTCGATCCGGCGGCCGGGCATTGGCCGCGAAAGGGCGGAGGGATCCGTGGCGCGGACGGCCACATCAGGGATGCTGGGGATGACGGGCAGGGCGCTGGTCGGGCGGCCGGGGGGTAGGATGATTTCCAGGTACGCCTGTTCGCCCCGGGCAAGGTGGCGGGTGCTCAGCTGGGCCGAGATCTGGGCGAAGGCGGGGCCGCCAAGGCAAAGTGCGATAGCGACGAGGGTGACAATCAGTGGGTTGCGGGCGGTCATGATGTTACCAATCCTGTTCCGGGTTACTGTATTCGATGCGACCGGAGCGCAGCGGCCCCTTTTCCAAATCAGCGTTCTCACCCAAAATCCGCCGGGCCCGCTCTTCGGGGGTTTCGTCGGGTTTGGGAGCCGGTTTGTCGCCGGCTTGCGGGTCCCCATCTTTGGGGGGCTCCGTTTTCCCGGGATCGCCGCCAGGCGGGTCTTTGGCTTGCTGGCCATTGTCGCCCTGACCACCCAGATCCTTGGGCGGGTCCTTATCCCCCGACTTGCCGGATTCACCGGGCTTGGGCGGATCGTCTTCACCGGAGTCGCCAGGGTTACCAGGGTCCGGGCCGGGCTGGGGTTGCGGAATAGCCTCGTTGGTTTTCTCGTGCTCCTTCTCTAGCAACTCGCGCAGCCGCTTCAGATACGTGAGGGTGGTTTGGCGGTTGTGGCGGAGGTCCGGATTGTTCGGATCGTGGATCAAGGCGGAGTCGTCATGCTTGAGGGAGTCCGCCCAATGGATGATGAGTGATTCGAGAGGTGGGATGCCGGGGGTGTCGGCGTCTTCGGGGGCGGCGGCCTTGCTGATTTGGGCGAGGCGGGCCTGCACCAGGGCGTCGAAGCGGGCGAGGTCTGGGATTTGCTTCGGGTCGCTGGGGTAGGCGGAGTCGGAGAGGGTGATCCAGCCGAGTTGAAAGAGACTGTTGGCAATACCGAAATGGGCTGCGGCCAGAACACTGGAATCGTGAGCAAGCAGCGCGCCACTGAAAGCCCCGCAAGCCCCCGAAAAATCCCTGGCCCGATAGGCCGCAGTGCCTTCACCGAGGCGATAACGAGCGGCGCGCTCGGAAAATCGGGTGGTTTCAGCGAGTTTGCGGAATGCCTCTTGAGCGGGTTGGTAGTGGCCGGCGGCGAGCGCTTGGGCGGCTGCGGTGGCCTCTCCGGCACGGGCACCGGTGGGGGTGAGCGCCAGTGCGATGGCCAAAGTGGCCAGCGGTTTGAGGCCGCGCCAGCGGGTGCCAGCGATGACGGCAACGATGAGGAAGAGGATGGCGGGGAGCACAAGCCACTGATAGAACTCGATGGCCACGCGTCGTTCTCTGCCGCGCATTTCGAAGGCATCCATGTCCTTGGCGGCCAAGCTGACCATTTTGGCGATGTCGGTGCCGCCTCCGGCCATGGCGTAGCGACCGTTGGTATCGTTGGCGATTTTTCGCAGCAACTCGGGTTGGAGCCGGCTCAGCACGATCTTGCCCTTGCTATCAAGCACGTTAGGGCGGGAAGGATCCGAGCTGGGCACATAGCCGCCATCTTCGGTGCCAACGCCTATGGCAAAGATATAGACGCCGGATTTTTTTGCCTCGGTGATGACCGGGTTGAGGGCACCCTCGTGTTTTTCGCCGTCGCTCAGGAGGATGAGCGCATTATTTTTCTGGCCGGTCTCCTTGAGGGTGGTGATGGCCAGGCGGATCGCGGAGCTGAGGTTCGAGCCTCCGAGGGGCACCCAGTTTTCATCGATCTGCTCGACGGTTTCGCGCACCGCTCCGTGGTCGATCGTCAGCGGGGCGAACAAATGGGCACTGCCGGCGAAGCCCACCAGTCCGATGCGCTCGTTCGGCAGGGCGTCCAGCAATTCGTAGATAACCACCTTGGCTTGGGCTAGGCGGTCGGGTTTGACGTCCTTGACGCGCATGCTGCGAGACAGGTCGAGGGCGATGAGGACGTTGCGGCCGACGGATTTTTCAGTGCGGATAGTGGCGTTGCCTTGGGGTCTGGCGAGGGCGACGATGAGGGCGGCGGCGGCGGCGCCGAGGAAGGCGAGGGCGAGCCAGCGGGGCAGTGGGTTGGTGCGGCGCAAGAGGGTTTGGCGCAGACGGGCAGCTACAAAGGCATGCCATTGGTTGCGACGCAGACGCGACACCAGCAACGTCGTGGTTGCCAGCAAGGGCAGCAGGACCAGCAGCACCAGCCAGGTGGGATCGGCAAAACGCATGGGTGTCAGGGGGCGGGTTGAGGATTGAACGCGAGGCTGAAGGCCGCGGCGAAGGTGGCGAGAATGGCCAAGGCTAGGAACGACGGAAACAACTCGATATCATCCACCACGGAATGACTGAGGGAAACGGATTTCTCCAAGTTGTCGATGGTGCGGAACGAGCTTTCGAGGGTTTCGAGTTGTTGGGCCCAGAAATGCTCGCCGCCAGTGACGCGGGCGATTTCTTTGAGGGTTGGGACATCGAATTCCTGCCGGGGAAACGATTGAATGCTGCCGGGAACACGTCCTTCCTCCGTGCCAATGGCCACGGTGTAGATTTTTATCCCTAGGGTTTTGGCATGGGCAGCAGCCTCCAGCGGCGAGATCTTTCCGGAATTGCTCGCCCCGTCGGTCACCAGCACGATGATCTTGCTTTTCGATTGGCGGGAGTCCAGGCGCAGCGAGGCGGCCGCGATGGCCGAGCCGATGGCGGTGCCGCTTTCCTTGACGGTGCCGAGGTTGCCGGCGTCATTGAGGCGGAGGTCCTTGAGGCTGTTGCGCAACCATGTGTGGTCCAACGTGATAGGACTGGCCGACACCGGGCGGCCGGCGAAAGCCACTAGCCCGATGCGATCATCGGGGCGGTGGCTGATAAATTCGTCGATCACTTGTTTGGCCGCATCAATGCGATTCATGGTGCCACCTTTGCAGATGAAATCATCAATGGCCATCGACTGCGAACAATCGAAAGTAACCATGATATCGATGCCGCTGGCGTTGCGGCTTTGATATTCATTGCGCCACACCGGCCGGGCCATCCCTAAAATCGCGGTGAACAACGCGAGGCAGGCGAGCGGAAAGCCAAAATGCCACGCCCCTTGGCGCACCCGTTGGCCCAGACTCACTAAAATGGATAGATTGGGGAAGGTAACCGCGGCGGCGGCTCCGCGGCCTCGGCGCAGCACGATGAGCATGAGGGCGGGCAGCAGCAGGAGCAGCCATCCCGGCTGGGCAAAGTGAAAATGGTGGAGTTGTGCGGCCATGTCAGCTTCGGAAGCCGCGGTGAAGGGTTTCGAGCAATCCACGAGCATCGCCGACCACTGCGGCCGGCTCAAGCACCGAGACTTCCGCTGCATACTTGCAAGCGGCGAGACGGGCAAAGCCATCGGCGCAGGCGGCGCGGGCGGATTCCGACAAGGCGAGCAGGGCGTCGTTGCGGGCGACGAATTCCTCGTGGGTTTCAAACAGTGCCGGATCCTCGGCAGCGAGCGATAAATAGCGTCGAAGAATCAGCGAGGTTTGAACGGCTGCGGCACGGGCATCTGCTGCCGTGATCCGCTGGAGGGCCGCACTGGCGTCCTTGTACGCGAGGTCACGACGGGTCCCGGCGGCATGTTTGCTGCGCCGACGGTGCTGCCAACTGACGAACCAGACCACCAGCACGAGCAGCGCCAACAGCGCTGCGGCGAGCCAGATCCCTTGCGAATCATCACCCGGCAGCAACCTCTCCAGGGCAGCCGGTTCCTTGAGTTCGAAGGTGGGATTGTCGTCGGTCATGACCCGTATTCGCCCTCAGCGGCGGCGGCGGCCGTGGCGTTTGAGGAGTTGGTGAAGGGCGGGCAGAGGATCGGAGGTGCTGCTCAGTTTGGTGGTATCTATGGCGTGCTTTTTGAGGATTGAGGCAACGCCCTCGCGGTGGCGCCGCGCGAGTTTTTCATAGCTCATGCGGAGGTTCGCGTTGGAGGTATTGACGAGGGTTTCGAAGCCGGTTTCGGGATCGACCATGACCACTTTGCCGGCTGCCGGCAATTTGGATTCGAGGGGATCGCTCACCTGCAGGGCGAGTGTCTCGTGTTTGCGGGCGAGCTTGCCTAGCGGGCGGTCCAGCGGATCGGAGTGAAAGTCGGACAGCAAAAACACCAGCGCGCGGCGACGCAGGCTGCGCACCAAAAAATCACAGGCTTCCTTGATCGATGTGCCGGGACGCATTGGATTGATGGTTAGAATCTCGCGTACCAAGCGCAGCACGTGACGGGTCCCTTTGGC
>CAIQXC010000860.1 GCA_903875675.1 Akkermansiaceae bacterium | reverse complement strand
TCCAGCATGCCGGAATCTATCAAACCGGCGTGGCCGAAATCAGCTGCATGTACGCGCCCGGTTTCAGCGCCCATTCCGCCAGCGTGCAGCTGCAAGTGGTACCGTGAGGCTGCCCCCCAGAACTCGGTGTTTGACCTCGATGCCAGGAATCCACTCGGGGATGAAGTGTCTTGTAGCGGCGTGTCTGTGACCGCCGATGCTTAGAAAAGCGCCGGGCTGGGCGCACGCTGCATTCGCTTTTGCATGGGCACAGCGGCCGGAGGCACGCTGTCACTGCCTGCGGCGGGACGCCGCAGCCACGCCAAGTGGCTGCGCGCCTCCGGCCGCAGGCCGTGCGCGGCGCGTCTCGCGTAAAGACACTTGCCAAGTGTCGTGCGAAGAAGTGGGGGCATTGAGAAAATGCACGAGTGCCTTGCCATTGGTGGCGGGCCGGGTATGGTGGCGGCGCTAAGCCACATGACGCCGTTTTTGCGGAAAATTCTTGGGATGAACTGGGTGCTGATACTTGTAATGTATGGGCTTCTGATATTTGGCGTGTTCATGATTGAGAGTGCGGCGAGGCATTTACCGCTCAACCCCGACCTGAAGAGCCAGTTTGGCACGGCAGGGGTGTACTATGCGTGGAGCCAAAAGAACTGGATTTTAGTGGGCAGCGTGGCATTTTTTGGGGCGGCGTTGGTGGATTACCGGTGGATTCGTTGGCTGGGGATTCCGTTTTATGTGGTCAGTCTGGTGCTGATGTTTGTGGGCATGACCCAGCCCGACGCGGTCCAACCGGTGCGCTTGACGATTCTCGGGCTGTCGTTTCAACCGGCGTCGCTGGGCATCACGTCGGGCATCCTCCTCATTTCCTGGTTGCTGCAGGATTTGCCGAAGATCCACCCGTGGCTGGGCTCGCCGATTGCCCGCATTGCCACCATTGGGGCTCTGGCTGGGGTTCCGTTTCTGGTGGTGATGAAAATGGGGGACATGGGTTCGGCACTGGTGTGGATTCCCGCCTCACTGGTGGCGATGTTGGTGGGCGGCGTGCCCTACCGATACCTATCATTGTTGGGCCTGATCGGGGTGATGTTGCTGCCGGTGCTCTACTTTGTGGTGTTGCCGATGGTGTCCAAGCGTGGTCCAGGACGTATCGACCTATGGCTGCGGATGGTGCAGGGACGAGAAGTGGATGTGACCGATCAAGGGTATTCGGCCCACTATGCCACCATGGCGGTGGGCAAGGCCGGCTGGAAGGGCGTGGGCTGGGGTGCCCCGGCCGAGCGCAACTCGCTGTTTGCCAAGGGCTATCCATCAAAATACACGGCGCACAACGACTATATCTTCGTGGTGATTGGAGAGGAGTTGGGGTTTCGCGGTAGCTTGTTGCTGCTCAGTGCCTATGCCATGTTGCTGCTCCAGTGCCTTTTTGTGGCCTTTTACAGCCGAGACCTCTGTGGACGCCTAGTCGTTTCATTGGTCATCGCTCTGCTCTTTGCCCATGTTTTCGAGAGCATCGGCATGTGCGTGCTGCTGCTACCCATCACAGGCATCCCCTTGCCGCTGGTCAGTTACTCCGGCACCTTCGTGGTGATCTGCATGTTCTTGCTAGGCTTGGTCCAGAGCGTCTGGATCCACCGAAACCAACGACCCATGCTCCAATTGAAAGCGGAACCCGCCTGAGGAATCAGCCGGCCTCGCAGCCGCTGCCCAGACCGTCGGCATCATCGGCGACGTCATCGGCTTCCAGAGCGATGCGGGTGTAGATGCTCTGAATATCCTGCTGGCTCAGGGCGAGCGTTTGGAGGGAGGCAAGGAGGTGTTCCGTGAAGCGGCGCAAATGGGCTTTCGTGATGCCTTGGCCATGGTGAACATGGGCCAGCGGGCGACCGGAGTACTGAAGCGGCCCGCCCAGCGCCGAAGTGAAAAACTCAACCTGCATGTAGCGAAGTTTCTCCATCGGAATGTGCGCGAAAAACGGGCTGAGCTGCGCATCGGCCAGCACACGCTGATAGAAACTACCGATAAGTAGCTCGACCCCGGCCTGCCCGCCGACCCGTTCGTAGAGTGATTGCGTTGCCATGGCGGCCTAACCTTCGACCCTTGGCGCTCAGAACGCCACCGAGAGCATCATCCCGCCAACGATCTGATTCTTGGACCCGTAGTAGGCCGTATCATTGTCATCGCTCAGTGCAACCGACCATTTCACGAACGGTGATAGAGTCGCGGTGTGCGTGACACCCCAATCCAACGACAACTTGCTCGTCAGGGCCGTCAATTGCCCTTGCTCGGCGAGGTAGCCGAGGGCCAATCCGCAGTTGAGCACGAGGCTGTGGCTCAATTCAATGCCCTTGCCGAGCGCAAATTCAGAGTAGCCATTGTTGTCCTTTTCCACTCCCCAATAATACGTCAGCGACGTGTCGATTCCCCAAAACTGGTGAGACAGTCCGAAAACCACTTCCTGGGTGTTGAGCGTGTTGTTGTCATTGGCTTCGAAATAGCGATAGATGTAGCCGAGCGATCCGGTGCACAAGCCGAAGTTTTTGGATATCTGCCCGTAAAGGTCCAACTCAATGGCATCCTGAGTGGGGCTTCCCAACCCGGGCACCGCGTTGTCTTGGAACGACCCATACCAGACCCCGGCGCTCAGTCCCACCCCGCGCACATCAGCCGTGACATCCGCACCGACCTCGACGAGATCCTTGCCGAGATTGAGCCCGCGAAACAAATATTCGTTGGAATACTTCGTGTGCAGTTCGTAGTCAACCTCCGAAGGGGGGGCCGCTGCAGCCATGGCGGTCACCGCAGCTAGCGCGGCTAAAATAGGGTGAAATGGGGAGCGCATCGTCGATTGTCGGTTAAATTTCTGCCAGCTTGTCGGCCCAAGCCAATTGCCGGACCCTGAATAAAAAACCACGGAAAATAGCTTTTGCCACTTCCATCACGAAATCTTCATGATTCCTCGCCCGCGAAAGTTCGCCAATCCTTGGAATTTGTCCAGATCAATTTCCTGCACCCCAAATTCCTCCGCTACTGACGAAATTCGAAAAGTTTCCAGCATTCGCACATGGGGAAACCGAAAATTGGCACACCGTTTGCTATCCCCTGCTTGCCGAAGGGTCCCTGCCCTTGGGCAATGTTGAATGAATGACGAAAGACTAAGATTCCAGCAACCAAATTGCCCAACCCCAACCCCGGACCACCAACCCCCAATGAACGATTCAATGAACGACCCGATGAACGACCCGATGAACGACCCGATGAACGACCCGATTCCCCACAATGGTTTGTATAAATTGCGAATCAAAAAATATTTTGCACTTCTCTGTGCCAGTTGCCTGACGTTTGGTGCCAT
>CAIQXC010000859.1 GCA_903875675.1 Akkermansiaceae bacterium | reverse complement strand
GGGACATTGATCAAAGAGATTTTGTGTAAACTGGCCCCTGACCATGCCGTTGAGGATCTTATAGCTTCGATTGCCATCGTGCAGGCGGGCCCAGATTGAGATTTTCCAAGCTCGGCTCCAGCCATTGGCTTCATCACCGCGGGCATTCATTGAGACTTTGGCCGCCTCTGCGAGTTTGGGTGTGGTCAAGGGTGAGATCTGCCGGCCGGGATGCACTGCAATGAGGTGAGATAGATGCCGGTGGTCTTCCTTCGGATCGTCAATATCCGCCATCCATTCTTGAAGTTGGCCCCACTTGCCGATTTGTGGGCCTAGCAAACGGTCGCGCAGTGCTGTGATCTTCTGGCGGTATGGTGCATCCACATTGAGAGCCAGGGAGGCCTCGATGTAGTTGGTGAAAAGATCATAGACGAGTTGTTGCTCATACGAGTTGCCTTGTGCTTTCGGGCCATGCTCAGGAGAGACGCTCTCGGGGCTGATGAGTTTGCCCTCTGGTCCTTCCTTGAGGGAATCCTCCCAAAATTCACACAGCTCCTTGATAATCGGATAGGCTCTGGTTTGGAGGTACTCCTTGTCCAGGGTAAACGCATAGTGGTCCCAGATGTTTTGCGCCACCCATGCCGCATCGCCGGGAACCCAAAGATAGGAAGCGCCTCCGAAGACACCGTTTTCCGAACGCGTCATCCAGCCTCGCTTGCTGCCGAATTCTTTATGGGTGTCGTCGCTGCGCACTGGGATCACGGAAAACAACCACTCGGCCAGTGGGTGGAAGCACTCCGATAGATTCGCCTGATCGACAAACCAGTAATTCATTTGGACATTGACGTCGGTATGATAGTCGCAGCGCCACGGAGGATTGTTGTTGTTATTCCACAGGCCCTGCAAGTTGGCGGGCAGGCGGTTGCGCGATGAACTGATCATCAGGTAACGAGCCTGTTGGTAGAGCAGCACCTCGAATTCCGGATCCTTGGCGTTGGGTTGCTTGTAGGCGGCCAAGCGCTTGGATGTCGGCAGCGCGGCGATGGTGGCATCTGTTTTTCCGGTGTCTAGCGCCACACGATTGAATAGCGTCTGATAGTCCTTGAGCTGGTCCGCTAGGAGTTCGTCGTACGGACGTTTGCCTGCCTTGTCGAGCTGTTCCGTCACCAAGCGGTGTGGCGCTTCACCGGTCCGCCAGCCTTTGCTGCGCTGGTTGAGGTAGTCTGTCCCTGCGCCAACGATGATCGTCAGGCTGGTGACGTTCTGGAACGTGATGGCCGTTGGAGTGGCGGTAAGTGTGCCGCCGTCGTTGATGACCCGGATCTGCGATTCATATTGCAGGCCGTTCTTTAACTGCCCAGAAGTTGTTATCGCGTTAGATGTTATGGATGGCTTGGCATCGTGCCCGTCCTTGAAGGTGAGTGAGCCGCTGTGGCTGTTTGGCTTGTCGGCGGTGAAGCGAAACACCATGACTTGGTCGGGCAGGCTGGCAAACGCCTCACGGCGGAAAGCCACTCCGTCGCTGGTATAGGTCACCGTGTGCATGGCGCGGCCAATATCCAGTTCGCGCCGGTAGTTCTCAGCTGGCTTTTGCCGTGGCAGAGCCACCTCGAACTCTCCGAGGTTCTGGTACATGCCGGTGTCTTTCTCGTCGCCTAACCACAGGCTGTCCTCGTTGATTTGAACCGTCTCCTTGTCGACAGCGCCGAAGATCATTGCGCCTAAGCGGCCGTTGCCGATGGGCAGCGCTTCCGCCTCCCAGTTTCCGGCCGGGTTGTCATACCACAGCACCTGCCCGGCAGGCGTGGCAGCTTGGCCCAGTGCCGTCTGTGCCAGCAGCATCGCAGCGAGGCTGCACGTTCTAACGTAATTGTGATTCATAGGTGTATTTCTTAGGAATGAATGAGGTTAGGGCAGCGCTCGGCAGTTAACGTGTGGAGATGCGCTGTCACCCTCTAACGGTCAAGCTGATATGTGGAAAAACAGGAGGCTATCTGGACGCCGGTGCAATTGTGACCTTGGGGTGGTCGATGCCATACATTTGTTGGGGTTTGTAGCCTTCCTTGCGGAGGAGGGCCAGCAATCCATCCGGGCCGGGAAAGTGGCCAGCGCCGACGAAGACGGTGGTGGTGTGTTTGCTTTCGATGGCGCGGGTAATGGACTTGATCCACTGGTTGTTGCGCTGAGGAAGCAGCATCTGGTACATCACTGGGTAGTCGTTCTTCATGCTGGCGAATTCTTTAAGCGCCTCCCGGTCGGTGATGCCGTATCGCCAAGTGGCATCCAGGCCGCCTGTTCTCAAAATGGATTTCTTCACGGCGGCGTCAGCACCGTTTTTGGCGATATCCTTGCGCGCTTCGTCAATGGAGGCCTCAAGCGCTGGTTTGATGGCCTTGATAACAGATTGGCCGTCGAGGGATGTGATTTTTTTGTGATCCCGGTGGGCGAGCAGAGTGAAGAGGTCGTCAACGCCGCCCTTGTTCGGGTCTCCGTCGCCCATGAGGTCGTGCTCCATGAGCAGACCTAGGGGCGAGAGGCGTTCCTTTTCGGCATACTTGCTGCCGTAGTGGGCACGGAGTAATTTCACGGTATTTGGTGAGAGACACTGGGACAAGGTTTGGCCCTTGGGGTTGCGCATTTCCGAGCTGTGATTGACCATAAAGCCGATAACACCGGGCATGGCTCTGAGCATCATGAATTTGACCGACATGGAATCGGGATCGATTTCAAAGAAGATATCGTGGGATTGCAGATAGGCAGCGTAGTAGGTGGAGGGAAAAGGAATTTGGTTATCCGGGACGATGTGACAGGTTCCAGCAAGATAGACGATATTTCCGTTGCTGCCTATCACGCGCCAGACACCGGTGGGAACGTAGCCGGGCAAGGGCTTGTCCGAGATATGGGATTCCTGGATGGGATGGAGCGGGAGTTGCTGTTGCCCGCGCTTCTCAACAGAGCAGGAAGCCGCAATCAGCACGAGCAGGAGCGCGCCGGTAAAGGTGGATGCAATTTTTGAATGATGGTTCATCTGGGTTACAGGCCGAATCTCACCGGGTATTCGCCGCTGACGCAAGGACTGAATTTCGCAATTGGAAGGTGATTGGAATACGTTAGAGAGAGTGTGCGGACACGTCGGAGGAATCGTCACAAGAAATGCCCCTGTTTTTTTGTGGCAGGCTCTGCTTTAGTCGGCGCATGCCCGAACCCGACCCTGATTCACGTCCCGAATTGCTAGCGCCCGCAGGCAACTGGGATTGCGCCCGGGCGGCAGTGGCCGCCGGTGCCAATGCGATCTACTTCGGCCTGCCCAAGTTCAATGCCCGGCTGCGGGCCGATAATTTCATCGATGCGGATCTGCCCGAACTCATGGAGTACCTGCACCGCTACGGTTTGCGTGGGTATCTAACGATGAACACGCTGGTGTTCACCCGTGAATTGGCGGCAGCTGAAGCCCAACTGCGCATGATCGCTGCGGCCGGGGTGGACGGCATCATCATTCAGGACCTCGGACTCGCCCGGCTCGCCGGGGCCGTGGCACCCGATGTGGAAATCCACGCCTCCACCCAGATGACCCTCACCTCGGCAGAAGGCATGGCGTTTGTGGCGGGCATTGTGCCGCTGGCCCGGGCGATCCTTGCCCGCGAGCTTTCGATCAAGGAGATTCAACGCATCAAGACCTCGGCTCTTGGCTCCACCACCCCCTTGGAAGTCTTTGTCCACGGCGCCCTCTGCGTCGCCTACTCCGGCCAATGCCTCACCAGTGAAGCCCTCGGCCAACGCAGCGCCAACCGCGGCGAATGCGCCCAGGCCTGCCGCATGCCCTACGAAATCGTCGTTGATGGCCAAGCCCGTGACCTAGGCGAAGTGCGCTACCTGCTCAGCCCGCAAGACCTCGCGGCAGTGGATCTCATCCCGGATTTGTGGCTCGCCGGTGTGCGCTCATTTAAGATCGAGGGCCGCCTCAAGTCGCCTGAGTACGTCGCCGCTGTGACCCGCGTCTATCGCAAGGCCATCGATGCCTGTGGCGATGTTTCTAACACTCGCAGTATTCCTTCCCCAGTCACGGCAGACGATCGTTACGCCTTGGAAATGACGTTTTCCCGCGGTCTGAGCAGTGGTTGGCTCGCCGGGGAAAATCACCCGTACCTGACCCACGGTCGCTACGGCAAGAAGCGCGGGCCGTTGTTAGGCACGATTGCGGCTTGTGGCCCTGGATGGATCAAACTCGGTGTCACCACCGGAGTATCCATTGCCCCCGGTGACGGGGTTGTGTTTGATGCCGGGGAAAACCGCGACCTCGAACAAGGTGCCCGTGTTTGGAAAATCGAGGACGGAATTCTGGTGTTTCACCGGACGTACAGCGGCATCAATTTTGACCGCATCAAACCCGGCCACACGCTCTACAAAACGTCCGATCCAAAACTCGAGTCCGAGATTCGCCGCTTCTGGCAAAACGCCCGCCCCACTGAAAAGAGGTTCCCCCTTCACCTGACCGTGACCGGCAGCCCGGGCTGCCCGCTGACCCTTGCCGCCGCTGGCCACGAGGCCGGACACGTCCGTCAACTGGCCGAGGTCAGCTCCCAATTCCTGCTGGAACCTGCCGCCAAGCATCCTCTAACGACGGAAATGCTTGCTGCCCAGCTCGGTCGGCTCGGGGATTCCTCCTACGTCCTCGCGGCTCTGGACAACCGCCTGGAGGGTGGCTGCCACCTCGCCATCTCCGCCCTCAACCAACTCCGCCGCGACCTTGTCGCCAAACTCACCGCCGCCGAGCGCAGCGCCTGGAGTGCCGGCTTGAGCCGACCGGTAGCCAGCTACCAGCCCCAAGCTCCGATCCTCGCCGCCACCCGATCCGCCGAGCCCACTCCGCCGACTGCCCCCTGCCTGTCTGTCCTGTGCCGCAGCCTCGAACAAGTCGCTGCCGCCATTTCCTGCCAAGTCGCCATCCTTTACTGCGATTTTGAGGACCCCCGCCGCTACCAAGCCGCCGTACAGATGGTTAGATCCGGTGGCACCACTGGCTATCAGCCCGCGATCCATCTGGCCACCCCGCGCATCCTCAAGCCCGGTGAACTGGGCTACCTCAAGCTCATCGAGCATGCCGCGCCAGACGGCTTGCTGTTGCGCAACCTCGGGGCGCTGCATTACTACAAGGATCGCGGCGATTTGATCAAGACCGGCGATTTTTCCCTCAATGTGGCCAATCCCATCACCGCCAAGCTGCTGATGGAGGCGGCAGGTCTCGACCTTCTCACGCTATCATACGATTTGAATATTTCCCAGGTGCTGGACCTGCTGCAAGCGGCTCCGCCGACCTGGTTTGAACTGACCCTCCACCAACACATGCCGCTGTTTCACATGCAGCACTGTGTTTTTTGCGCCTTCCTCAGCAGCGGCACCACTTACAAGGACTGTGGCCGCCCCTGTGAAAATCACGTCGTTCACCTGCGCGACCGCGTCGGCTTGCTCCACCGTCTGCAGGCCGACGTGGGATGCCGCAACACCCTCTTCAATGGCAAGGCGCAAACTGGCGCACGTTATTATGAGGCGCTCCGCGCCACCGGCCTCGCCCGATTCCGCGTTGAATTGCTCGATGAATCAGCCGCACAGGCCGCCGTCACGATCCGCGCCTACCAAGACCTCATGCTCGGCGTTCTAACCGCTCAAGCTCTCCTCGAACATGTCCAAGCCCTCGAAAAGCTCGGCGTCACCGAAGGGTCCCTAGCCCGCCTGTGAGCGCCCCTCAGAGGGGCGGGGCCTCAAGGAGTGTGGGTGTCCCGCCCACATGTCATGGGGTGAGAAGGCACTGTGCATGCACTCGATTTTCTCACTTTCCATGGCTCAGGTGGGCGGGACGCCCACCCTCCGTGAACATGGCGCCGGCGGGACCTCAAGGAGTGTGGGTGTTCCGCCCACATGTCATGGGGTGAGAGGCACTGTGCGTGCACTCGCTTCTCTCACTTTCCATGGCTCAGGTGGGCGGGGACGCCCACCCTCCTTGAACATGGCGCTGGCGGGGCCTCAAGGAGTGTGGGTGTTCCGCCCACATGTCATGGG
>CAIQXC010000858.1 GCA_903875675.1 Akkermansiaceae bacterium | reverse complement strand
TGCGCAGCACGGCGGATTTTCCGTTGCCACTGCTGTCGCTAACAACGGCACCGTTCGCCTCATCGAAGTCATAGGCAATCACACGTTCGGTGGGAATGGCCAGGTTGACCGCCACCGTGGCCTCGCCCTTGAGGGCCCCATCGTCGGCGGTGAGCTTGAGGACATATTGGCCGGGCTTGTCAACCTTCACGTCGCTGCGGATGCGGTCGGGATGGCTGAAAATTGCAGTGCCGGGTCCGCTGGCTTGGCTCCAGGCAACTGTCACCGGGCCGTTCGGCAAACCGTCATCATGGACGGTGCCTTCGATGGTGAACGATGGATAGCGGAAATTGAGATTGAGGGGCGGGCCAAGATCCACCACGGGAGCTTGGTTAGGCTTGTCTATTCCATCAAACACGGCGAAGTCCCACAGCGCCGCCCATTGGTCCGGGCGGCCCGAGTCTTGGCCGAGGAGAGATATTCTAACGTAGCGGGCCTGGACGTCGCCCTTGTCGATCATGATGCCCGCTTGTGAGTTGTGCTGGCGATCGGCAAAGGCGTGCCAGCTCATGGCGTCACTGGAAGTTTCGATCAAATACCTGTTAGTGACCTGCGGATACTGGAATGAAGTTTCGATGCGACGGACCGGTGAGATTTTGCCGAGGTCCACCTGCAGCCACTGCGGATACGTCTTATCGGCGGCTTTCCACAGCGTGCCGTTGTTCGAATCGACGGCATATTCCGGGCGAAAATCGCCACTGAGGGACGACGACGCGGTGACGGTCTTGCCGAGGGAGAGATTGGAATCGCGTTTGGTGGAAGGGGCGAGGTAACCCACACCTGCGTGACCGGGCTGGAGTTTTTCAATGGATCCGTCGGCATTGAAATACAACTCGGAGATACACGTTTGGCGGTGGGCACCATCGGGGTCATGGGGATTATCGTGGCGATGATAGACGATATAGACGTGCTTGCCATCCACCAGCATCGAGTGGTGGCCGGGACCGTCCACGGTGTCGTCATCGTTCGTCTCCAGGATCGGATTGTTAGCTGGATTGTAGTCAAACGGTCCGGTGGGCGACTTGCTGGTTGAGTACTTGACGTTGTAGGTGGAATCCTGGCACATGGCGTCCGAATACATCAGATAGTAGAGGCCGTTGTGCTTGAACATATAGGGAGCCTCCATGCAGCCGGTGACCAGTCCCTTGGGAGGGTTTGGCAGGGCATCGTGTTTAAAATACTGGATTGGCTCGCCATCGAACGAGTGCATATCCGGTTTAAGTTTGGCGACGGTGGGGTGCCACCAGGTGCTGTACCAGAGATAGGCGGAATCATCGTCGTCGATAAAGGCCTCGCCATCCAACACGATCGAGCCCTTGGGCGTCTGGTCGGGAATCATCTCCTTGCCCGCCTCTCCCATCAGATTAGTCCACGGACCTACAGCTGTGTCAGCGCTGGCCGCCCAAATCTGGCAGGGCACGCTGCTATACATATAAAATTTCTCACGGACCTTAACCACCGATGGTGCCCATTTAAACTCGGTCTGCGGCCAATTCATCGCCTGCCAGGTCCAATTCACATAATCCTTGGACGTCCACACTCCGGCGGGGCCGCGGCCCACGTCCCAACCGTCCGGCGTAACGTAAAGATAGTAAGTGTCGCCAAACTTGCGGCTACACGGGTCCGCAAAATATCCGGGTATCACCGGATTGCCTCCCTGCGGCGCATCCCATGCCGTCGCCGCCTCAACCCGCCCACATGCCATCAGCCCCCACGCCATACTGGCCGCAATACCTGCCTTATGTACCCTGTTGAGCAGCAAGAAATTGCCGACGCTTGGCCGGACCGTGAAAAACGATGGAACATTCATGGCCCCAAGCTACGTCGCCGCACCCCGGCTCATAACCGTCTTCCCGTATGACAGTCATCTTCGAATCCTTGCCCGGTCTTCCTGGCGGCTGCCGGGGCGTTTAGAAATCCTGCCGTTCCGGTGCGATTGCGCTTGCGTCGCCCGACTCCCCTGCTATCAATTCGCCCGGCGGTCAATTCCGTCATGGGTTCTCAACGGGTTGCATAGCCCCTGTCCGAACATCCAACCCGCCGGCTTAGCTCAGTGGTAGAGCAGCTGATTTGTAATCAGCAGGTCGAGAGTTCGAATCTCTCAGTCGGCTTGTAAGTACAAGGGTTTTTGAGTGTCCCTGTTAGGATGAAACGATTAAATGCTTGTGCGTTGTGTCACTAAATGGCACCATCCGGCCATGCCAAAGCAACCAGGATTCAAGCCGATACCGGACGCAAAAAAAGGATGGATGGTGAGCATTCCCGCAGGAATGACGGGGAATGGAGCGCGGGAACGGCGTTTTTTCAAGGATGCCAAGGACGCGGAGAAATTCGCATCGACCCTTCGCGGGCAGTATTCGAAGGGGCAGCGTGGTTCCATAATCGATGCCGGGTTGGCGAGGATGGCGGCAGAGGCCGCAAAGCTGGTGCCAAGTGGTGCCACTATTTTGGAATGGGTCAAGCAGATGCATGAGATGGTGGCACTTGTGGCACCGCTTGGAATTTCGCCCCTCGACGCCTGCCGCGCCGTGTCCAAGCAACATCTGGCCAGCGGGTCCGCTGAGACATTCCGCGAAAGGTTCGACCGTTTCCGCGCGGCCAATGAGGCGCAATGGAGCGACCGCTACCAGACCGACTTTGACAAGCTGCCCCGGTGGGTGGGTGAGGAATTCATGGCCACGAAGTGCGCGTCCATCAATCAGGCCGTCATCAGGGAGGTATTGCGCAAAAATGGTGCCACATCCGACAGCACGATCAAAATGCGCCTGCGCTACGTCCTATCCGCATTCCATGCCAAGGAGAAACCCAGCAAGCGCGGAGAAGTCAAAATCCTGACAGTGACCCAGTGTGCCTCCATGCTACGCGCCTGTCGCGACCGTGCCGAGGTTCGCGCCGTCTCATTACTCTTGTTCGCGGGCGTCCGGCCTGACTCGCCAAACGGTGAGCTAGGACGTCTTCAATGGGAAGCCGTTCACCACGATCATATCGACGTTGCCCCCGAGGTTTCCAAGACCGGCACCGATAGGCACATCCCGATCACGCCACGCCTGTCGCGCCTGCTTCGCGGTCATCCTGCAGAAGGTAGCGTGGTGCCGCCGAACTGGCACCGCCGAATTCAGGCAATCCGCGCTGCCGCCGGAATAGCGGGCGACCAAGACATCGCCCGGCACACGTACGCCAGCAACTTTCTTGTGGAGTTTGGCGAGGATTCCGCCAAGTCCGCAATGGGACACACGGCGAATTCATCGACCCTCTTCCGCCACTACCGCCGCGCCGTGAAACCAGCTGCCGCAAAAAAATACTTCCGCTAACTCACAAGCTCATGAGCCGCCCCAAATTACTGCCGCCCCTCGCCGCTGAAACCTCCGCCGCGCTTGGTCCGATTGCCAGCGGCGACGGATGGCACG